>JANPAT010000237.1:0-4785 GCA_031430075.1 Chitinophagaceae bacterium
GCGACATCCACTCTCCACAGGATAATGGCAGCACTGGCAGAGTTGCCGGCGTCTGATCGCGGCGTCCGGAGGGCGCATGTGGTGCTGTTTCGTCTCCTCCAAAATATGGATACAACTGATAACCGGTGGCTGTTGAGTCTGGTGATGTACGTGGAAGTTCAGCAAGTGTATTATTAACTCTAAATAAATATTTCTTTCCTGCTACTTCTATCTTGCAGGATAGCTCTGTATTGAGAGGAAAAAAACCAATTGGTGTATACTTTACAATACTGTCGTTATATACATACCCTAAAAGCTCCAAATTGTTAGATATCCATCTCCAGCCTATACGTGCACTAAATAAATGATGAAATTTGTTATTATCCGCAAAACCATAGAGCTTGTTAATGTCATATTGATTTTGTGGAATTACTGTGGTGTATTTAGCTGTGCTGTCGAATATTACAGTAAATGACATGGCCTTTAGTCCTGATATTGCTTTAAAGATTGAATTCTCTGAAAAATGTTCGCCTTTACTTATTTTATAAACCTTGAATGGATTAGTTATTAATTCTGCTTCTTTTTTTTCTTTGCTGCATGCAGATAAACTCAGAACGAAAACAATTGCCGAAGTACAAAATAAATATTTCTGGTATTTAGACATTAGCATTTGAAATTTAAAACAATAGGTGCAGGAAGATTTAATGTTGCAACTTTTTCTGTTTGTGAAATTAGTATAATTTTTATTTCAATAAAACCAATCTTGAAAGACAGGAAATTTAGGGTAAAAGGGAATAAAGAATCAAAGCTAATTTTTTCATTTTATTCTATTAATATTTTTATGTATCGAAAAGAAATTTGAAATTCTGAAAGATTTACTTATTCAAATGTATGAATTTATGCAGGGCCTTACTCAAAACCTAGTACAAACCTGGATTTAAGAAAAAAGTCAAAGATTTAGTAAATAACAAGAAAAATAAAAAAGCTTCGAAAAAATTCGAAGCTTTTTTTGTGCCCAGAACAGGAACAAAAATATAGCTTAAAAGTCTTTATTTTATTGAGTTTTATATTTTGTAAAGGACAATAGAAGGACAAAAAGTGTGAAATTGTTTATTTTTATGGCTATACTAATTTTAGAAGCAAGTTACCATCAACCCCTAAAAATTGATTAACATACTTTAAAAAAGTAATACTAGGCTTTCTTTTATTATGCAAAATTTCATTTAGTTGAGTTGTTGAAGTATGTAAAAGTTTTGCCAGTTCTTTTTGTTTCAACTTATTTTCATACATTTTCAATTCAATGATACCTTGTAAAGTTTGTGGTTGTGGGATTACAATATTTTCATCCTCCCATAAATTCACAATATTGGTATGTTTCATTAAGGTTTCAGTTTCTTTGGCTGTTAGGTTTTCAAACCCTCCTTTTTTGGTTGCTAATTGTAGCATCTTTTCCATTTCTGTGTTTGCCAGATGATATTCTTTATTTGTTATCTTTTTCATTTTATTGTTTTATTAAATGGTTTTACAATCAATTCCATCATATTGTTTATGTGTACCTATAAACTTTATAAATATGGTTCTCTTATCAAAAAATATCATTGCAACTAATCTATACTTATTGCCACCAATATTAAAAACAAACCTACTATTGCCTACACTATCAACACTATTATAACTTTGTTTTACTTCACTAAACTTACTCCAATCACTATTTTTTGCCAAGTTATACCAAGCTAGTAAAGGCTCTTTTGCCATTGCCTCTAATTCATAAAAGGCAACAAGTTTTGTTTTTGATATAATTACCATTGAAAAGCAAATATAAATAAAATTCACATAATCAAAATTTATTTTACATAATCGGAATTATTGCAACATAAAAAACTCCAGCTTTTGAGTGACTCGTACTGAAATAGGTTGACCACAAAAACAGTCAAAATGGATATCAAAACACAGGTCATTCAGGAGTATTTAGAGACACCCCCCTAAATAATCCCCAAAAAATAAAAAAGCCCTGAAACTTAACAGTAACAAGGCTTTTATTTTTAAAGCGTGCCCAGAACAGGAATCGAACCTGCACATCCTTACGAACGGCAGATTTTGAGTCTGCTGCGTCTACCAATTCCGCCATCTGGGCAGTTAGGTTTAAAAGTTTATTTGTTTAATGGTTTATTAGTTTAAAGTAAATTTCTTTTTAACCTTAAACTTTAAACTTGTTTGCAAGGGCTGCAAATATGCATTAGCTTTTAATACTTTCCAAAATACGATTGAGATATTTCTTTTTGAAATAATATTCTTTAACTTTTAATAAATCAGGTTCAGTTAAAGCTTCTAAATTATTAGTTTCAATGATGCTTTTTACTGGTGCAAATAATGCTGATTGATATTTTGAAATGGATAATTTACAAGCATCAATAGTCTTTGAATCTGCATCTATTAATTGCTCATTTAACTCCATCATCTCCATTAAAAAGTTATTGGAAAGTTGATATTTTTCTTCTTCTTCAAGTAATCCTTTAAGTTCTAAAATATATTTTATAGTTGAATCTACATTAGAAAATATTTTGAAAGCTTTATTAACCAACGAAGATTTTTCTAAAGCTTCTGTTTGCTCAGCTTCAGTTTCATTACCATAAAAATCTGGATGATATTTTCTGCTTAAAGCAAAATATTTTTCTTTTAGTATAGCCTTATCAGGTTGAAATGATATAGGAATTTGATATAGTTCAAAATAGTTCATCAACTTCTATCCTATTGCTTTAGCAAGTTCTGTAAATAATAAGGTTAATTTAGGCTCAGCTTGTTTTGCAGCATGTAAAACTTCTTCATGTGTTATCACATCATTTCCTTCTCTAATACCTAAATCGGTTACTACACTTACAGCAAAAACTTTTAAGCCACAATGCACAGCTGCAATACATTCCTGTACTGTGCTCATACCTACAACATCACTGCCAATTATTTTTATCATTCTATATTCAGCATGAGTTTCAAAAGTTGGTCCAGTTACAGCAGTATAAATACCTTCATGCAATTCAATATTGTTAGCTTTACCAATTTCTAATGCTTTTGAAACCAAATTCAAATCATAAGGTTCGCTCATATCTGGAAAACGTGTTCCTAAACTTTCAACATTTTTTCCTATTAAAGGGTTTTCTGTAAAAAAGCTAATATGATCTTTTATTACCATCAAATCTCCCACTTTATAATTAGGATTTACTGCACCTGCAGCATTCGATAATAAAACAGTTTCTATTCCTAACATTTTCATTACACGAATGGGCAACACTACTTGTTGTGCTGAATAACCTTCGTAAAAATGAAAACGACCACTCATACACATCACTTTTGTACCTCCTAATTTTCCAAAAATGAGTTTGCCACCATGACCTTTAACAGTGCTAACAGGAAAATGTGGAATATCGCCGTAAGGTATAGTTTCTTCAACTTCAATAACTTCTGATAAGTTACCTAAACCACTACCTAAAACAATTGCTACCTTTGCAGTATTCTGAACACGGGTTTTTAAATAAGCAACGGTTTCATTTATCTGTTGTAATACATCTATCATAAAAAATAATTAGTTGGTAAAAATAGTTGATAGTAAGTGTTTTGAGAATAAAATGTGAATAAATAATAGATTTATTTATTCAGCTTACTAATTTTAAGCATGAATTGTTTTGGTTTATTTGTAATTGAACTGTAGAATATGAATGTACTGAGCCTTGTATCTTATAATTTTTTACCAGCCAAAATGGGTGGACAAAAAAATGTTGCATTGCACAATGCCTATTTGAGTAAGCATGTAAATTTAGTATGTGTAGCCACTTCTTCAAACGATACTAAAGTTGCAACTTATAAAGTTTACAACTTATTAAATGAATCTCCTTTTCGATACATTAATATTTTTTATTTTTTTACGATCAGAAGAATTATTAAGGAAGAAAAAATAACTCACCTTTTACTTGAACATCCTTATTATGGATGGCTTGGATTTTTGTTGAAACATTTTTGTAAAGTAAAACTCATTATCCATTCGCATAATATTGAATCGATACGATTTAGAACACTACATAAATGGTGGTGGAAAATATTATGGTATTATGAAAAATGGGTTCATCAGCAGGCAGATTTTAGTTTGTTTATTACAGAAGAAGATAAAATTTATGCTGAAGCAAATTATAAAATAAATAAAAACAAATCCTCTATAATAACCTATGGTATTGAGTTTTATAAAATTACAACAGAAAATGAAAAGCAAAGTGCAAAGGCATTCATCCAATCAAAATATAAAATTAATGTTGATGAAAAGCTGATTCTTTTTAATGGCACTTTAAATTATGCACCCAACATCAATGCAATTGAAAATATTGTTAATTATATAAATCCTTTATTACAAAAGCATTCGAATTTTAAATATAAAATATTGATTTGTGGTAAAGATTTACCTGAAAAATTTAATCAACTTACAAATGAACCTAACATCATTTATTGTGGTTTAGTAGATGATATTTCCAAGTACTTTAAAGCTGCAGATATTTTTATTAATCCAGTTGTAGATGGTGGAGGAATTAAAACAAAACTGGTGGAAGCATTGGGTAATGACCTTGCTGTTATAAGCACCCAAAGTGGCGCCATTGGTATATCTACAGAAATAACCGGCCATAAACTACAAATTGTAGCTGATGGCGATTGGGTTTCATTCGCCCGGGCGATTATATCATTTAATACAGCTGATGTAATTCCCAATACTTTTTTTGATAACTTTTACTGGGGTAATATAGCAGCCCGGGCAGCTGCAATTATAAA
>JANPAT010000238.1:0-7389 GCA_031430075.1 Chitinophagaceae bacterium
TTGACCAGTTTTATATAATTTTGCTACACCAATCATTAACCAAACCAATAATATCATTGCCAAAATATTTTGAACAACATTTTTAGTTAAAGATATATCATAGATTTTTGAATTTAAATCTGGTAATCCATCTGCTCCAACAATATAAATTTGACCTTCTTTGTATAAAGCTTGTCCCTTTGCATCCTTAGCATCTTCTAAATGATGTTCTTTTGCAAAATGTTCAGTATATAACATATAACCATCATGTGCTTCATGACCATGATGAAAAGCAGACGACATAAAACAACTAAACCCTTTTTCTGCATTATATAAAATAACAGGTAAAGGAATAGTAATTGGTTTTTCGTTGATATTAAAAAAGTGAAAATCATGAGCATCGGAAACGTGTTCAATGATGATTTTTGCAGGATCTATTTTCGCATCTTCATGCTTTGTTTCGTTAGCTAGAGATGTATTAGAAATGAATAATACAGAAAGTCCAAATGTCAATAAACTAAAGGTTTTCACTAATCTTGAAGACATCACTCTTGTCAAATTTTTTGCAAATATAGGGGATGCCGTTTAAAACAAGTGTTCGTTAGGGTTATTTAAGCATAGTTTTTAACAAAATCATTTAAAATTAATTCTCGGCTATAAACTATTCTCTATTATTTTTGATATTGTCTATGCTAGCATTTTTAAGAGGAAATTTTGTTAATAAATCACCAGCAAAATTAATTGTTGATGTAAATGGAGTGGGTTACGATGTGCAAATAAGTTTAAATACTTATGAAGCCATACAAGCTAAAGAAAATGGTTTATTATACACCTATTTACACATCACCGAGAATTCCCAAACACTTTTTGGTTTTGCTGAAACGAAAGAAAAAGAGGTTTTTATACATTTAATTAGCATATCTGGCGTTGGTGCCTCAACAGCCAGAATGATGCTTTCTGGTATGAAACCTGCAGAATTAGCAAAATGCATTGTTTCTGGAAATGTGAATGAATTGGTTAAGATAAAAGGTATTGGGAAAAAAACTGCTGAACTTTTGGTTGTAGGCCTCAGAGATAAACTAACTGGTTTTGTAACTGAAATGGATACAATAACTTATAGCTTAAATCCGTTAGAGTTAGATGCAGTAAATGCTTTAATTGCACTTGGAATAGGAAAACCTATGGCTGAAAAAGCAGTTAAAAAAGTAATTCAATCAAACTCTGATATATCAATACAGGAAATTATTAAACAAGCTTTAAAAAATATTTAATTATTGGCGTAATTCTACTTAACTAAGTTTTCATTTTTTGAAACAGATTATTTTTAAAGCTTTAGGCTGTGTTGTGTTGGGTACAATTTCCATGTTCATGCAGGGTTACGTCATTGCACAAGTTCAAACCGATACTTTACATTATCCTTTACAAGACAGAAGGGGAGATAAATTTACTTGGAGAAATTTAAACAGTTTTAATATTGGCGATACTTCAATCCTGAAACAAAATATAGAATACGATTTTAAAACTAAAAGGTATTATATCACTGAAAAAATAGGAAGTAGAACGTATCGTAAACCAACTTATTTAACTTTTCAGGAGTTTTATGCTATAAAATCAAAGCAACAAGAATCTATCAATTTTAAATTAAGAACTGATGCTTTATTTAATTTAAACAAAAAAACAGAACGTCCTAACCATATTGTTTATCCAAAATTTTTTGATAGAACATTTGGCTTAGGCAATATTGCACCAAATGCAGCAAATGCAGTTAATGATGCTAAAAAAACCATTGAAGAAACAAAAAAATCTATAGCAGATGCTTCTAAAACAGCCAAGAAGCCATTGGGTTCTCTAATTGATATTAAACCCACAGGAAATATAGATATTTTAATGGGGTATCAAGGCATTTTTACCAATAACCCAACTATACCTGAAAGAGCTAGAAGAACTGGTGGTTTTGACTTTGATATGAATGCCAATGTAGGTGTTAATGCCAATATTGGAGATAAACTTAAACTTCCCATTAACTATAATACATTAGCTAATTTCGACTATCTCAATCAAATTAAATTAGACTATAAAGGAACTGAAGATGAAATTTTAAAGAGTATTGAAGCTGGTAATATTGGTTTCGAATCAAAAGGTACTTTAATACCTAGTGCAACTAATTTATTTGGAATAAAAACACAATTACAATTTGGCAAATTATTTTTTACAGCAGCATTAGCAAACCAAAGAAATCAACGCCAAAACCAAACACTACAAGGTGGTGCAGCTGTTACAACTATTCAAAAAAAGTTAAGTGATTACGATGAAAATCGTCACTTTTTAATTGGCCAGCATTTTCGTAAAAATTTCAACACTGCAATGAGCAAATTGCCAGTTGTGGTTAGTCAAATTCAAATTCAACGAATTGAAGTTTGGGTAACGAACAGAAATGGAGCAACTACCGATGCCAGAGATGTTATTGGATTTGCTGATTTAGGAGAAAGTGAAGTTTCAAACCCCAATATTGCTCCACGTAATAATAATTCTCAACCAGATAATGGCAACAACTCTTTGTACAATAGTTTAATTGCAAATCCAAACAACAGAGTACCTTCTCAAGTAAATAGTAACATGTTGGCTTTGGGTTTAAGACCAGTAAATGATTACGAAAAAACCTTTGCCAGAAAACTTACACCTAACGAATATATCTTCAATCAACAATTAGGAATGTTATCCTTAAACTCTCAACTTTTACCAGATGAAGTTTTAGGTGTTGCTTACGAATACGCTTTAAATGGAAGAGTGTATAAAGTAGGTGAATTTAGTCAGGAAATTGCTTTAGACACTTCATCTAGACAAGCAGGTGTTCAAAAAATGTTATTTTTAAAATTATTGAAATCTACTTCTGCAAGAGTTAATCTTCCTATTTGGAGATTGATGATGAAGAATGTGTATTCATTAGACATGGTAGGAATTAGTAGAGAAGATTTTAGATTGAATATTTTATACGAACAACCTAGTGGTGGAATGAACAGATATTTACCTGAAAGTTCTCCAGCAGTTGAAGGGAAACCTTTAATATCTATAATAGGTTTAGATAATTTAAATAACAGAAACGATCCACAACCAGATGGCCAATTCGACTTTGTAGAAAACTTTACCATTTTACCACAATATGGAAGAATCATCTTACCAAAATTAGAACCTTTTGGTGCTGATTTAGATACTTTAGCTTTTGCTGGAATGCCCGATTCTACAAGAAAAAAATATGTTTATAGGTACTTATATGATACTATAAAAGCCATTGCCCAAACCTATGCAAACTTGGATAGATTTTATATGCAAGGTCAAGCAAAAGGTACCAGTGGAAGTGAAATTTATTTAGGAGCTTTTAATATTCCTCAAGGTTCTGTTCGTATCAATGCAGGTGGACAACTACTTGTTGAGGGCTCTGATTATACTATTGATTATAACTTAGGCTCTGTAAAAATTCTAAATCAAGCCATTTTAAATTCAGGAGTTCCTGTAAATGTATCTTACGAAAACAACGCCAACTTTGGCATACAACAAAAAGGATTTTTGGGTTTAAGATTAGATTACAAAGCCAGTAAAAAATTATCTTTTGGTGCAACCATGGAACGTTTAAACGAACGACCATTTTTTACCAAAATGAACTTTGGTGAAGATCCTGTAAGAAACACTATTTATGGAGTAGATTTCAGCTATAAATCTAACTGGCCACAACTTACCAAATGGTTAAACAAACTACCTTTCTATAACAGTAAAACCATGAGTACCATTATTGCTTATGGCGAAGCTGCTTATTTTAAACCTGGCCATCCACCTCAAATTGGTACTGGAGGAAATGGACTAATTTATGTAGATGATTTTGAAGGAACCAGAAGTAGTTTAGATTTAAGATTTCCATTAATTTCATGGACTTTAGCTTCTACACCTCAAGGTAAACCTGAATTTCCTGAAGCATTATTAACAGATAGTATCGATTATAATTTTAATCGTTCTAGATTATCTTGGTATAATATTGAACCTAATTTACAAGATAAAAATTCAAACTCCAATCCATTAAAATCAAATGTAAACGAATTAAGTAATCCTAAAGTTCGACAAGTATTTACTAACGAATTATTTCCTCAACAAACCACTAATATTACCAATACTCAAACACAAACTTTCGATTTAACTTATTTTCCTCAAGAGCCAGGACCATACAATTTCATAACAGATCCATCAAAAATAAATTCAACAGGCAAATTCACCAATCCAGCAGAAAAAAGAAAAAAATGGGGTGGCATTATGAGGGCAATTGACCAAACAGATTTCGAAACCAACAACTTTGAATTTTTAGAATTCTGGGTACAAAATCCTTTCATTAACGACTCATTAAGAACAGGAGGAAAGTTGGTGATTAATTTAGGAAATATTAGTGAAGATATTTTAAAAGATGGTAAACGATTTTATGAAAATGGAATGAACACACCTACATCTCCTGCATTAGTTGATAGTTCAAATGTTTGGGGAAAAACACCAGTAAATCCAATACAAATTACCACTGCATTTAGTAATAATCCGGATGACAGACCTTATCAAGATGTTGGCTTTGATGGATTATCTGATACAGAAGAAAAAAGAAAACGATCGGATTATATTAATAAACTTCTTGCACAATTTGGTCCAAATTCTATCATCTACCAAAATGCAATTAAAGATCCAAGCAATGATAATTATTTGTGGTATAGAGATGCCAATTTTAATAATACAAATGCAGGAATTATTCAACGTTACAAAAAATACAATAGCCCTCAAGGCAACTCTCCTATTGTTACTGGTGGTAGTGAGTTTTCTCCAGCAACAACATTATATCCAGATAATGAAGATTTAAACAGAGACAATACTTTAAACGAAACAGAACAATATTTCGAATATCAAATTGATATTGCTCCAGGAATGGATGTTGGTAATACAAAATATATCACAGATAAAAGACAAGTGAATGTTAGGTATGTCAACGGTCAACAAGGCAAAGAAAACTGGTACTTATTTAGAATTCCTTTAAAAGAAGGAACAAAAATTAATGATATTCCAGACTTTAAATCTATACGTTTTATGAGAATGTATATGACAGGGTGGGAAGATTCTATTACCATGCGTTTTGCTCGTTTAGATTTAGTAAGAAACATTTGGCGTCAATTTACTTTTGATATTGATACTACTGGTAAATATGGCCCAGTAAATAGCACCAGTACACTAAATACGCTGGCAGTTAATTTAGAAGAAAATAGTTCACGTTCGCCAGTAAATTATGTTATTCCACCAGGTATTGAACGTGTTCAACAATTAAGTAATAATGGTGTGAATTTGTTGCAAAATGAACAAGCTTTATCTATTCGTGTTGCAGGTTTAGAACCAAAAAAATCAAGAGGTGTATTTAAAACACTCAACATGGATCTTCGCCAATATGGAAAAATTAACATGTTTGCTCACCTCGATTATCCTCCAAAAGCATTAACTAAATTAGCTAATGGAGATGTGAATTTGGTAGTGAGAATTGGTCAAGATTTTTTAAACAATTATTACGAAATAAAACTGCCATTAAATGTAACACCTGAGGGTCGTTATACTGCAGCTCAAACTAATGCGGTTTGGCCCGATTCGAATAATTTAGATATCGATTTACAAGAATTAATAAACATTAAACTAGAACGCAACAACACACCTGGTTATAATGTAATGAATATTTATAGAAAGGTAAGAGGCTTAAAAACAATAAGCGTTTTTGGTAATCCAAATCTTGGAGAAGTTAGAGGAATATTAGTTGCAATGGAACATGCAGGTAAAAAAACATCAACCATTGATGCTGAACTTTGGGTGAACGAATTAAGGCTAAGCAATATTATTGAAACTGGTGCTTATGCTGCATTAGGAAGGGTAGATATTACCTTGGCTGACTTAGGAAAATTAAGTGTTTCAGCCAATATGCACACACAAGGTTTTGGAAGCATTGAATCGAAAATACAAGAACGATCACGAGAAAACCTAATGCAATTTGATGCTGCTTTAAATATTGATGCGGGTAAATTATTACCAAAATCAGCTAAAATTACTTTACCAGTTTTTGCAAGTATTAGCAAAACAATTAGAACACCACAATATGATCCTTACGATAAAGATGTGTTATATAAAGATAAAATTAATTCAGCAACTACTGCTTCTAAACGAGATTCAATAAGAAATTTATCTCTCGATCAAACCACTATTAAAACTATCAATGTAACTAACATGAAAGTGGCTCCAGGCTTAACCAATAGCTTGTTGAGTTTAAGTAATTTTGATTTAAGTTTTTCATATACTCAAACTGTAAATTCTAGTCCAACTATTGCAGAAAATAAAGTAGATAAATATCGTGGTGCTTTAGGTTATAGTTATCAAAAACAAGCTAAATATATTGAGCCATTTAAAAAATTAATTAAGTCGAAAAGTAAATGGTTAAATTTAATTAAAGATTTTAATTTCAATCCAACGCCTTCTACTATTGGCTTTAGAGCAGATGTAAATAGACAATTTGGACGATTTATTCCAAGAATTGTAAACACAGATTTAACCAGTTCCAAAGTACAAAGAGTGGATACTACTTACGATAAGTATTTCACTTTCGATAGATTTTATAATGTTCGTTGGGATATCAGTAAATCTTTAAACTTAGATTTTAATGCAACGAATAATGCTCGTGTTGATGAACCATTTGGAGTATTAGATACTAAAGCAAAACGTGATAGTGTTAGAGATAATTTTTTTAATGGAGGAAGAAATACTTTGTACAATCAAAAATCTACAGCAAGTTATACATTACCATTAAACAAATTTCCTTTAACAGAATGGATAACGGCACGTTATGGTTATACTACTACTTATAACTGGATTGGTGCAAGTAGAGTAGCTATTGAGTTGGGTAATATTATTGAAAACAGTCAGGATAATACCATGACTGCACAATTCGATTTAACCAGATTATACAGCAAAAGCAGGTTCTTAAGAAACTTAGATAATCCTTTACCAAAAGGTACACAACCTTCACCAATAACCGATTTATTAAAAAATCTTCCAACAAAAGAAGTTGCATTGTTGGGGCTCGAAGGTAAAAAAAGAGATGAGGCTCTTGTCAAGTGGAAAAAGCAACGTAAAGATGCGAAGAATGGCATGAGAATTCAACGCCAAAATCAGCAAATGGCCATGAGCCCTATTGTTAGAGCAGCAGGTAAAATTTTAACCATGCTTAAAACCATTCAACTCAATTATACTGAAAATTATAAGAGTCGTATTCCAGGATATATGGATAGTACAAAAGCATTTGGTCAGAATTTTAATAGTATGCAACCAGGTATTGATTACGTGTTTGGCAAACAACCA
>JANPAT010000239.1:0-8356 GCA_031430075.1 Chitinophagaceae bacterium
GGTAAAATAGTTGATTAGTGTACCTGTTAAACCAAATAAAAATCATTATTTCCTAGTGCCTTTGTGGCAATAAAAAAAGTATTATGACAGACGAACAAAACATCAGTAATGATGAACAAAATAAAAACTACGGTGCCGATAGTATTCAGGTTTTAGAAGGCTTGGAAGCAGTGCGTAAACGTCCTGCAATGTACATTGGAGATATTGGTAGCAAAGGCTTTCACCACTTGGTGTATGAAGTAGTTGACAACTCAATTGATGAAGCATTGGCTGGTTATTGCAAAAACATTATTGTAAATATTCACATAGATAATTCTATTAGCGTTAGCGATGATGGTCGTGGTATTCCAACAGCTATGCACACCAAAGAAAAACGTAGTGCATTAGAAGTTGTAATGACTGTGTTGCACGCAGGTGGAAAGTTCGATAAAAACACATATAAAGTTTCTGGTGGTTTGCACGGTGTTGGGGTAAGTTGTGTAAATGCTTTAAGTTCTAAACTACACGTAAAAGTAGAACGTGAAGGAAAAATATTTGAACAAGAGTATGCAACTGGTATTCCTAAATATGCTGTGCGTGAAGCAGGATTAAGTGATAGAACGGGTACTACTGTTCACTTTTGGGCAGATTTAACCATCTTTCAAGTATCGGTTTATAATAGAGAAATTTTGGAAGGAAGGTTGCGTGAATTAGGTTATTTAAACAGAAGAGTAAACATTACTTTAAACGATTTAAGAGAAACTAATGATGATGGTACAACTTACAGCAAAAATTTTTATAGCGAAGGTGGTATAGTAGAGTTTGTTGAAATGTTGGACAAAGCAAGCAATCGCCGTCCATTAATTAGCAACACACTTTATTTTGAAGGATTAGATGAAACTAGCAATGTTGCCGTAGAAGTAGCAATGACTTACAACGATGATTTTAAAGAACATATTTTCTCGTATGTAAATAATATCAACACCATTGAAGGTGGCACACACGTTACAGGTTTTAGAACTGCATTAACTCGTGTATTTAAAAGTTATGGCGATAAAGAAGGTTTGTTTGAAAGAGCCAAAGTTGAAATTGAAGGAGATGATTTTAGAGAAGGATTAAGTGCTATCATTTCTGTTAAAGTTCCTGAGCCACAATTTGAAGGACAAACAAAAACCAAATTAGGTAATAGCGATGTTGCAGGAACAGTTCAAACTGTTGTTGGTCGTGCTTTACAAGCATATTTAGAAGAAAATCCAAGAGAAGCAAAAAATGTTATTTCTAAAATTATTTTAGCAGCACAAGCTCGAGTTGCAGCTAAAAAAGCAAGGGAACTTGTTCAACGTAAAACAGTTTTAAGTGGTGGTGGTTTACCAGGAAAACTTGCAGATTGTTCTGAAAGAGATGCTGAGAAGTGTGAACTATATTTAGTTGAAGGAGATTCAGCAGGTGGTACTGCAAAACAAGGTAGAGATAGAAACTATCAAGCAATTTTACCTTTACGTGGTAAAATATTAAATGTTGAAAAAGCAATGGAACATAAAATTTATGAGAATGAAGAGATTAGAAATATGTACACTGCTTTAGGTGTAACTGTTGGTACAGAAGAAGATCCAAAGGCATTGAATTTAACAAAGCTTCGTTATCATAAGTTAATTATTATGACAGATGCCGATGTGGATGGCTCTCATATTGCTACATTAATTCTTACATTTATTTTCAGATATATGAAAGAAATGGTTGAACAAGGATATGTGTATTTGGCTCAACCACCATTATATTTAGTTAAGAAAGGCAAAGAGGCAGAGTATGCTTACAACGAAGAACAAAGAACAGCTTTGGTTGAAAAATTAGGTGGAGGAAAAGATGATAGTGTAACCACACAACGATATAAAGGTCTTGGTGAAATGAATGCTGATCAACTTTGGGAAACCACAATGGATCCTGCTCGTAGAACATTAAAACAAATTACTATTGAAAGTGCTGCTGAAGCTGATAGAGTATTTAGTATGTTAATGGGTGATGATGTTCCTCCTCGTAGAGAATTTATTGAAACACATGCAAAATATGCTAAGATTGATGTGTAACATCTTCTAACATATTCTTGTGATAAATCATTTTATGGATTTTTTTATCACTGCAATTATTCTGGGTTTATGTTTATCTGTAATGGGATTGGGCATTTTTATGAGTATGAAAATATTCAATATCCCAGACATTACTACAGACGGAAGTTATACTTTAGGTGCTGTTATTACAGCAATTTTACTACTCAATAATGTTTCACTTTTTTTCATTATTCCAATAGTTTTTATTGCTGGTGCAACTGCTGGTTGTGTAACTGCTTTAATTCATACCAAATTTAAAATAGATGCTTTATTGGCTGGAATACTTACTATGACAGCTTTGTATTCTGTAAATCTTATATTTTTAGGAAGATCAAATCAACCGTTAATTAGCACACAAAATATATTTTCGATTCAATTTTTTGAAAGCCAGATGAATAATAGTCTTGCCATTATTCTCATCATCATTTTAATTCTTTTTTTAATCTTATCCTATTTACTAAAAACAGATTTTGGTATAGCCATGAGAGCGACAGGCAACAATGCACAAATGGTTAGAGCTTTTGGAATTAATGATGATAAAATGAAAATATTTGGATTGGCTATAGCAAATAGTTTAACTGCTTTTGCTGGATTTTTAGTTGCACAATTTCAATTTTTTGCAGATATCAATATGGGTATTGGCATTGTAATAACTGGTTTAGGATCTGTTTTAATTGCTGATGCTTTACAAAAATTATTGAAATTAAATTCTATTCTTTGGCAAATTTTAATGGTAATAATAAGTAGTGTTTTGTTTCAAATGGTTTTAGCATTTACATTATCATTAGGAATCAATCCAAATTTATTAAAACTAGTTACAGCAGTATTTGTACTGTTTATCGTTGCCATTACCAGATTTAGAAAAATTGCATAATTCATGATTCAATTAAATAGCATCAGCAAAACTTTTAATAAGGGTCAACCAACTGAAAATAATGCTATAAAAAATATTTCATTAAACATCAATCCTAATGATTTTGTTGTAATTGTTGGTTCAAATGGAAGTGGCAAATCAACTTTATTAAATTGCATTGCAGGAAGCGTTTTAACAGATAATGGCAAAATAATTTTTAATGAAACAAAAGATGTAACTAAATTGAAAGATTATGAAAGAACCAAATGGGTTTCAAGAATTTTTCAAAATCCACTCATTGGAACAGCACCAGGATTAACTATTATAGATAATTTTAGATTAGCTGCTATTAGAACAAAATCAAAAAATATTTCAGTTGGAATAAATCATCACTTCATTCAAAAAGTAAAAGAATCATTATTAGTTTTAGGAATGGGTTTAGAGAATAAAATTCATCAGCCTGTTGGAAGTTTATCAGGTGGTCAACGACAAGCCATTACCTTATTAATGAGTGTTTTTGATCAATCATCAATTTTATTATTGGATGAACCAACTGCAGCATTGGATCCTAAAAGTGCAACCATAGTAATGGAAACTGCTAATAAGTTAATTAAACAAAAACATTTAACAGCTATTCTCGTTACTCATAATCTAAAAGAAGCCAGTACATTTGGAAATAGAATTATTCAAATGCATCAAGGCGAAGTAGTGAAAGATTTGGATAATAAAGAAAAATCAAAATTAAACAGTGCTGATATTTTTCAGTGGTTTCAATAATTTAAAATTTAATATATGTTTCAAAACAAAACCGTATTTATTACAGGTGGAAGCAGAGGAATTGGAAGAGCAATTGCTTTAAAATTGGCAGAACATGGTGCAAATATTGTAATTGCTGCTAAAAGTGTTTCAGAAAATCCCAAACTTGGAGGAACAATTTTTTCAGTAGCAAAAGAAATTGAAGCGATGGGTAGTAAAGCATTAGCTGTACAAGTTGATATTAGAAATGAAGACCAAATTAAAGATGCAGTAGACAAAACAATTGCAACATTTGGTGGAATTGATATATTAATAAATAATGCTTCAGCAATTCAATTAACTGATACTTTTAGAACAGAATCTAAGCGATTCGATTTAATGCATGATATAAATGTTCGGGGAACATTCTTAGTAGCTCAAGCATGTTTACCTCATCTTAAAAAAAGTGCCAATGCTCACATCATAACATTATCACCACCAATTAATATTGTTCCTAAATGGTTGGGTCCACATGTGGCGTATACCATGAGTAAATATTGTATGAGTATGATGGCATTAGGTTGGGCAGAAGAGTTTAAAAATGACAAAATTGCAAGTAATGCATTATGGCCAAAAACAACAATTGATACAGCTGCTGTAAGAAATTTATTGGGTGGAGAAATCTTGGCTAATATGAGTAGAACCCCTGCTATACTTGCAGATGCAGTTTTTTATATTGTAAGTAAACAAAATTTAGAATATACTGGTAACACTTTTATTGATGAAGAAGTTTTAGCAAAAGAAGGTATAACCGATTTAGAAAAGTATAGTGTAATACCTGATGCTAAATTATATCAAGACTTGTTTGTTTAAGATTCAAATATTTAATAACTGAATGTTTCCGATGTATAGAAATTTGTTTGTACTATTATTATTTTTATCTTCTTTGGCTTTATCTCAAGATACAAGTAAAATAAAATTAAGCGGATATATTGATGCTTACTATTCTTACGACTTTTCTAATCCACAAAATCATATTAAAAATAATTTCTCTTATAACCATGTAAAACATAATCAATTTGCTATTAACCTCGCTTTTATGAAAGCAAATTATGAAAATAAAAATACTAGAGCAAATCTAGCTATTATGACAGGTGATTATGTGCAATTTAATCTCGCAAATGAGCCTGCCCTTTGGCAAAATGTACTAGAAGCAAATGTTGGAGTGAAAATTTCAAATAAAAAAAGTATTTGGTTCGATTTTGGTATAATGCCTTCTCACATTGGTTTTGAGAGTGCAGTTTCTATGGATTGCTGGACATTAACAAGGTCTCTGTTAGCAGAAAATTCACCCTATTATGAAACTGGTGCAAAACTAACCATTGAAAATAAACATAAAACTTTCACAGCTGCATTATTGCTGCTTAATGGCTGGCAAGTCATTGAAAGAAAAGATGGATTTAACAAATTAAATTATGGTACACAATTCACTTATAAGCCCAACTCAAAATTTTTAATTAACTATAGTAATTTTATAGGAAGTACCTATGCCGATAGTATTAATAATCTTAGAACATATCACAATACATATATTGTTTTTGAACCCAATAATAAATTAGGGTTTACCTTAGGATTTGATTTTGGAACTGAAAATAAAGGCAATTGGTTTTCGCCAGTAATTTTAATTCGAAAGACGCTTTCCCCAAACAGTAAGCTTACTTTTAGATATGAACATTTTAGCGATAACAACCAAATTATAATTCAAACACAAAAAAATTACGGATTTGTTGTATCTGGGGTTTCAATTAATTACGATTATTTTGTAAATCCAAATTGTTTAGTAAGGTTAGAAGCTAAAAATTATTTTTCCAATTATCAATTATTTGATGGTAATTCACAAAAATCCAACTTTTGTTTAACTGCTGGCATTAGTTATAAATTCTAAAATCAAATTATTAGTAAATTATTCAGAATATGAAACCCTGTTATATTATTGATGCTGTTAGAACTCCCATTGGAAAATATGGTGGTAAGTTAAGTAATATAAGACCCGATGATTTATTGGCTCTTGTAATAAAATCAATCATCACTCGTAATCCAAATATTGATGTTAATGTAATTGAAGATGTAATTGCAGGAGCTGCAAATCAAGCAGGAGAAGATAATAGAAATGTTGCAAGAATGGCTGCATTATTAGCAGGCTTACCATTAACTGTAGGAGGTAACACCGTAAATAGATTATGTGCAAGTGGTTTGCAAAGTATTATGGATGCTGCAAGAGCTATTATGTGTAATGAAGGAATGTTATACATTGCTGGTGGTGTAGAAAGTATGAGTAGGGCTCCTTTTGTAACTTCTAAATCTGATGAAGCGTTTAGCAGAAAAGTTGAAACTTATGATACCACCATGGGTTGGCGTTTTATTAATAAAAAATTAAGCGAATTATATTATCCGTATGGTATGGGTGAAACTGCAGAGAATGTTGCCAAAAAATGGAATATTACTCGAGAAGCCCAAGATGAATTTGCAGCTAATAGTCAGGAAAAATATTTTAAAGCATTAGCAGAAAATAAATGGAAAGATGAAATTGTTTCTGTTGATATTATCGAAAATAAATGTTCGATAGAATTTACTGAAGATGAGCATCCACGAAAAACATCAATCGAAAAATTATCAAATTTAAAGCCAGCATTTATAAAAGATGGAACTGTAACTGCAGGAAATAGTAGTGGAATAAATGATGGTGCTGCTGCTTTATTATTAGCAAGTGAAGAAGCAGTAAAACTCTTTAATTTAAAACCTTTAGCTCGAATTGTTAGTATGGCAATTGCTGGTGTTGATCCTTCAATTATGGGAATTGGTCCTGTACCAGCAACTCAAAAAGCATTAAAAAGAGCTGCATTAAAAACAAAAGATTTAGATTTAATAGAACTAAATGAAGCTTTCGCTTCTCAATCTTTAGCTTGTATTCAAGTTTTAGATTTAGACTCATCTAATATTAATGTGAATGGAGGAGCAATTGCTTTAGGTCATCCATTAGGTTGTAGTGGTTCTAGAATTTCTACAACTTTATTACATGAAATGAAAAAGAGAAAAAGTAAATATGGGTTAGCTACAATGTGTGTAGGAGTAGGGCAAGGTGCTGCAATTATTTACGAAGGGTTGTAGTTTAATAATTAATTTATTAAAAAATGCCTCTCCAATTGTAGAGACATTTTTTAATAAAACACTTTTATAATTATTCTGCAGAAATTTTTTCTGTAGTGGCTTCAGCAGTTGTTGCTGTAGTTTCTTCAGTTGTAGCTTCTATTTTTTTCTTACCAGCTCTACGAGTTTTCTTAACGGGTTCAGTAGATTCTGCAGTTGCAGCTACCACATGTTTACCATACACATCGTTAAAGTCAACCAATTCAATCATTGCCTTTTCTGCATTATCACCTGGTCTAATACCTAATTTAATAATTCTAGTATAGCCACCTGGTCGGCTTGCAATTTTAGGAGCAACAACAGTAAATAATTCTTTTACTGCTTCTTTATTTTGCAAATAACTAAATACTATTCTATGCTGATGACTAATTGATTCTTTAGTTTCAGCTTTTTTAGTTTTAGTTAATAATGGTTCAACATAAGTACGTAATGCTTTAGCTTTAGCCAAAGTGGTTACAATACGTTTGTGATTAATTAAAGAAATGGCAAGATTGCTTAATAAAGCTTCTCTGTGGGCTTTCTTTCTACCCAAATTGTTGATTTTGTCTCCGTGACGCATAACTTTTAAGTTTTTTGCACTTGTACCGTGTCAGGATTTACAAGTGTTGTGTGGTTTAACACACGTGATTAATTATTGTTCAAAATACTAATTACTTACTTCGCAGTACTAGTTATCAATATTATCTAAACCCATTTTCATTAAATCCATTCCAAATCCTAAACCTCTTTCGTTTAAAACTTGTTCAATTTCGCTTAAAGATTTTTGACCAAAATTTCTGAATTTCATTAAATCTTCTTGTTCATATTGTACTAATTCGCTCAAGCTGTTAATTTTAGCAGCTTTTAGGCAATTAAAAGCACGAACTGAAAGATCTAAATCTTCTAATGGAGTTTTTAATACTTTACGTAATTGTAACACTTGTTCATCAACAACATCCTCTTTCTTATCTTCTTTAGTATCGAAAGTGATATTTTCATCAGTGATGATCATTAAATGTTGAATCAAAATACGAGATGCTTGTTTAACTGCATCTTCAGGATGGATAGTACCATCTGTAATTACTTCTAAAATTAATTTTTCGAAGTCTGTTTTTTGTTCTACACGATAGTGTTCAATAGAATATTTCACATTCTTAATAGGTGTGTGAATAGAATCTATAGCAATATAGCCAAACACATTATCTTTTAGTTTGTTTTCTTCACTAGGTACATATCCACGACCACGTGAAATAGTTAGTTCAATATCTAATTTTGCTGAACTATCCATTGTGCAAAGAAGTAATTCTGGATTCATTACAGCAAAGCTTGCCGTTTGTTCACCAAGTTTACCTGCAGTTAATTCAGTAAGTCCTTTTACAGAAAGATTAATTTTTTCAGAATGAACTTCGTGTTCAACTGTTTTTTTAAATCTAACTTGTTTAAGGTTTAAAATAAGTTCTGTTACGTCTTCAGTAATACCTTTCATGGTTGCAAATTC
>JANPAT010000240.1:0-2179 GCA_031430075.1 Chitinophagaceae bacterium
AGAAAAGAAAAGAATTTTAGCCAAAGATTTAATTACAGACGATGAAGGTTTTGTAAAAACATTGACTAAAGAAGATGTAGAATATTTATTTAGTTAAACCATTCAAACATGAATATAAAAATTGCAAAATATCTTTCCCCACTATTGGTTTATGTGTTAGCTTTTATTTCATTTTCATCAACTGAGTTTCCTTGTTGGTATGCATTAATTTATGCTTGGATTTTTATACCCTTAGTTGAATTATTTATTAAACAAGATGAAACCAATATGCAACAAGCCGAAGAAGATTTGGCTAAACACAACAAAGCATACGACTATGTTTTATATTCAATTGTTGTAGTACAATTCATAGCATTATTTTATTTTTTACAAAGTTTAACTCAGGTTGATTTGAGAACAATTGATATTGTTGCAAGAGTTTTTACTATGGGCTTGTTATGTGGCACTTTTGGTATTAATGTTGGTCACGAATTAGGTCATAGAGTAAATAAGTTTGAACAAATTTTAGCAAAGCTCTTATTAATGACATCACTTTATATGCACTTTTTTATTGAACACAATAAAGGCCATCATAAAAATGTTGCAACACCCGAAGACCCAAGTAGTGCAAGAAAAGGAGAAATGGTTTATGTGTTTTATTTCAGAACAATTGTATTAAGTTATTTCAGTGCTTGGAAAATTGCTAATGAAGAAAGCTTAAAAAAGTACCAATCGAAATTTACAATTCATAACGAAATGTTACAAGCACATTTTATACAAATAGCTTTTGTCTGTTTGATTTATTTTTTATTTGGTGGATGGATAACTTTCTATTTTCTAATAGCAGCATTCATTGGTATCTTATTATTAGAAACTGTAAATTATATTGAACATTATGGTTTAAGTAGAAAACCAACAACAGATGGAAAATTTGAAAGAGCCATGCCACAGCATAGTTGGAATAGCAACCATGTTTTAGGAAGATTAATGTTATTTGAATTAAGCCGACATAGTGATCATCATTATATGGCTAGTAGAAAATATCAAATCCTACGTCATCATCAAAATGTTCCACAAATGCCAACTGGCTATCCTGGAATGATGATATTAAGCTTATTTCCACCACTATGGTTTTACTTCATGCACAAACAAATCAAGCAATTTAATAACCAAAATCGTTTATCTTAAATAAATTAAGCCACTAAAAATTTATTACATTTGCTGTTACAAAATTTAATAAAACATAATGGTTTTAAATATTCCAGATTTTTCAATATCCCCTAGAATTGACCAAGTAGGAATAGAAGAACGTGCTTCAAGATTTACCAAACGAAGCATCAAATCAGAAACTAAAGTAAACGGTTTAAAACTTACTTTAAACATGATTGATTTAACTACATTAGAAGGAAAAGATACTAAAGGAAAAGTTCAACAACTTTGTTACAAAGCACAACACTTACATGATACTTATCCTGGCTTGCCAACTGTCGCTGCAATTTGTGTTTATCCTTCCATGGTAAAAATAGCAAAACAAGCTTTAGGTAACTCAGGCGTAAAAGTGGCTGCTGTTGCAACTGCATTTCCTAGTGGTCAGGCTCCAAGAGATGTTAAAATTCGTGATACAAAATTTGCAGTGAATGAAGGTGCCGATGAAATAGATATGGTAATTAGCAGAGGTAAATTTTTAGAAGGAGAATACAATTTTGTTTTTGATGAAATTGCTACTATTAAAGAAGCTTGTGGTACTGCACGTTTAAAAGTAATTTTAGAAACAGGAGAGTTAGTAACTTATGATAAAGTTCGTAGAGCAAGTGATATTGCAATGTATGCAGGTGCCGATTTTATTAAAACCTCAACTGGTAAAATTGCTCCAGCTGCAACTATGCCTGTTACTTTAGTGATGTTAGAAGCCATCAGAGATTTTTATTATAAAACAGGAAAAAAAATTGCAATGAAACCTGCAGGTGGCATCAGCAAATCAAAATTAGCTTTACATTATTTAGTGATGTTGCAAGAAACTTTAGGAACAGCATGGATGAACAACGAATGGTTTAGGTTTGGTGCAAGTAGTTTAGCTAATGATGTGTTGATGCAATTAGAAAAAGAAAGAACAGGTGTATATCAAAGTGCAAATTATTTTTCAATAGATTAAGGAAGTTGCCACAAAGACACAAGGACACAAAGGGAATTTAACTTGGAG
>JANPAT010000241.1:0-3514 GCA_031430075.1 Chitinophagaceae bacterium
AAATGGAGCGTTGGTCAAGGGGTTAAGACACCTCCCTTTCACGGAGGAATCACGGGTTCGATTCCCGTACGCTCTACAAAAAACAATAGCCACTCATTTGAGTGGCTATTGTTTTTTAAGCTTATCGATGCTCCCATTCAGCAAATGAATCTGCTGTTTCATAAAGTCTTAATTTAATTAATTTAATATCTGTATCAAAACAATTTGAAATTTTATCTTTAATAAAAAGCACCATATTTTCTGCAGAGGGTTCCATTTTCCAAATTGCAAGGTTTTCTAACTTATTTAAATTGGGTTGAGCTTCAATATATTTTTCTGAAAGAATAATTTGATGATCAAAATATTCAATAACATTTGTTTTTACTATCGACTTTAAATCTTTAAAATCTATTACAAAACCATTTTCTAAAATAAAATTATCAGAACTGCTTTTCGAAACTGTTACATGTAATTCATACGAGTGGCCATGAATATTTTTACATAACCCTTCATATTCATGTATTGCATGTGCTGTTTCAAAACGAAATATTTTAGTTACTGAAATCATGTGATATTACTTTTTTCATTTTAAAAGCTTTTACTAAAGGTATTGTTATTACAATAATTCCAATTGATAAACAAAACCCAGAAAAAAAGAAAACATAAAATAATGGTTGAAGTTGAATCATAAAACTACTAAAAGAAACTATTGTTTGATTCATTTGCCATTTAGCTTTTAAAATTCCTATTAAAATTAATGTGCACCAAAAAAATAAAAATGAAATATTAGTTATCCAAAAACTAGTATTTACAATACTTTTCCACTTATTTGTAAGTGAAATTTTATCTTTAAAAATATCAAAACAAAAAGCCAAAAGCAGAAAAGTGTTTATTCCAATTGTTGTGCCCATTACATGTGCTACAGTTATATGTGTGCCATGTGTAAATACATTTAATACTGGTATTGACATTAAAATTGCAAGAAAGAGATTTAAAAAAAGCCAAACATCTGCAGCAGCTAAAAATCTGTAACTAAGCAAATGAAAATGTTTTTTTGCAACAGATAAACTAGCTTTCCACTGATAAATAATTTTACCTAAAATAATAAACTCTGTCATGCTAACAACATAACTGATATGCTTTATATATCCATGTGTTGGTAAAATATAAATATGGTGGCCCCAATTAAACAACAAATTTATAAGGCCTAAAAAAAACAATGCATATGCAATTTTAGAATTGCTATATTTTTGATCGCCACTTATTTTATCCATTAAATAAATACTGCTACCATAAATTAACATATTCCAAGATCCTACCATACTTCCGTTTGCCTTCCATTGAATGGTCATATCATTAACAATATTAGTTTTGAAATAGGGTAATAACCATAAATACGATTCTAAAAATGTGAAAAGAAAAAATACAACACCAGTTAACCACATCCAAACAAATACTGGCTGATGCTTTAATCTCTTTATTGTATTTAAAAAATTTAATAAAAATAAAATCCAAGCTAATAAAATAAAGATGGATATGATTGGTGGAAATTCCCAATATTCTTTTCCTCCAAAACGCCCTAAAACATATGAAATGATAATTAAAATTATGGTTACAACAAATAAATAAAATTGTATTCTTAGTAATTTATTTGAATAAATTTTAATTTGTCCAAACTCTTGTAAATAAACAATTACAGATCCAATAGCTGCAAGAATAATCCAAAATACTATAGATGAAACATGAAGAGGTCTAACTTTTTCAAAAGAAAATACCTCTTTTAAAAAACCTGGTATAGCATATTGCAAAGCTCCAAGTAAACCAAAACTTATTCCAAGAATTAACATGGTTATTGCTAATGCAAAAAAGTTTGTATTAAGCGACTTGTTATTAGTTTGAGATAGTTCCATTAATGTTTAATGTTATTTTCTTAGGATCTGCATTGCCAGATGCATCAACACTTTTTAAATATGCAATCAAGCAATTAATTTCATTATTTGTTAGATTAAATTTTGGCATTACAGCTGTTCCACTGATAATAAATGCTTTGATATACTCAGGCGATTTTAAAGAATAAACATTGGTTAAATCTGGTCCTAGAAAACCACCTAATCCATAAATTTGATGACACGCATTACAATTTTTTTCTTGCCAAATATCTTTTCCATTGAGTGATTCTTTGTTTACCTCGCTAGTCTTAAATGGCAAGTTGTTATAGAGATAAAAAGAATAAATTAAAAACGATGCAACAAGTATAGAAAATAAAATTACAACTTGACGATATGCCATTTAAAAATAATTGGTACTACTTTGAATTTATAAAATCGGTGTAAAAATAAATTTGAAGAAAGAATAGTATTATGACCTTGTTCATAAAAAATGATGATGAGTATCATTTATTTGAACAATGATGTTTAATAATGTTGCTGTTCATTCAACTTTATAAATTGAAATCAAAAAGTATTGCATCTTCTATTGTAATAAAAACAGAAATTGTTTGCCCTAATGATGCCAATCCTATGGGAATATTGCAAGGTGGTAAATTAGTTCAATGGATGGATATTGCTGCAGCAGTTTGTGCTCAGACCCATGCTGAGTGCATTTGTGTAACTGCTTCTATCAATGAAATTAGCTTCAAAAAGTCTGCAAAAGTTGGCGATTTTGTAACCATAAATGCAAGAATCACCAGAGCTTTTAATACATCTATGGAAATAAAAGTAGAAGCATTTTCTAAAAGCATTTCAGATTATAAAAAGCATTTAATTAGTGAATCATTTTTCATTTTTGTTGCTTTTAACGATACTGGAATACCAATTTCAATTGCAACTATCCAGCCTAAATCAGCTCAAGAAATTCAAGACTTTAATAATGCTTCTAAGCGAAAAAATAAATTTACTACACTATGAATCAAACGGAAGTAACTAAAACCATCATTGAATTTATTGATAGTCAGAAGTGTTTAAGTTTATGTTGCCAAAAGCCAAATGGTTTACCCTATTGCTTTTCATGCTTCTTTGCTTTTAACAGTAATGAGATGATGTTATATTTTAAATCTTCTTCAGATACCAATCATATTGAATACTTAAAATTAAATCAGCTATTAGCTGGCACCATATTGCCAGATAAACTTAGGAATCTTGTAGTTCAAGGAATTCAGTTTGAAGGTAAATTGATTTTAGACGATGAAATAAATTTAAAAAAAGCATCAAAATTTTATCACAAAAAATATCCTTTTGCTTTAGTTATTCCCGGTGAAGTTTGGACCATCGAAATTGAGTCTATAAAAATGACAGATAGTACAAAAGGCTTTGGTACTAAATTACACTGGTTTAAAGAAAATTCAGTATCAATAATTTAATTCAATTGAAGTAACAATTTAGCTTTAGGAAATAAAATATTATTTTCTAAATGTACATGTTGATGCAAGTTTTCTTCAAACTCTTTTAATTCATTAATGGTAATTTTAAAAGTCGTACACATTTCATCTAAAATGCTGTAATTGTTAGTTAATACTTTTATTTTATTTAATGCTTCA
>JANPAT010000242.1:0-1924 GCA_031430075.1 Chitinophagaceae bacterium
AATTGTAAACACTATCATAAGCATTGGTTATTTCAAAAAGATGTATCCAATTGGTACAAGTAAATGTAATAAAATAAGTGCCATCATTGTTGGCAATATTTCATCTTACTGGCATTAAGCAAATATAAATTTTTTAAACCCCTGTACTAGCTATTGCCACAACGTCCCTTTGCTAACACACAAGCCTTTTAAGGAGACGTTGTGGGGAAGGAAGTGCAAGTGTCTTCGTGTAAAAATATTATGTCTTCCTGTAAAATACATTAAGCCATTTCATACTCAACAATGTTGGGTTGTGGCAATTTACTTGAAGCGTTTAATATTTCAATTCCTACAACATTACTGTCATTATCATAATCTAGAATTACGCCTTTGTGGTCTTCGCCACTTTCAGAAATAGTATTATTATTGAACTGTATATATAACACATCTGTTTGTTTATCGTATTTTATTTTCATAGCTAATATTTTTGAGTTTTACTTGTTTTGTATGCTGTGATAATTAACGGTGGCGTATTATCTTCATTTACAAATACTCTGATTAAATAATTTTTATTGTTTTCAAGAATCAAATTTTGATAAACTGTTACTCCTTCTTGTATTGTTTTTTCTGTTGCATTTTCTATTACCCAAAGTGCCATTTCCTTTGTTATACTTCGTTTGGCTAATTGTTCTAAACTATGCAATGAAAACTGATACATCAAGCAAATTTAATTCTATTCTTTTTTCGTAAAGATTTATTTTTTAAAACCCAATTTTAGTCTTAACGGTTTTTCTGCTGCCATTGTTAGTGTTCTTCACCAACAACTTTTATTACCACAACGTCTCTTAGCCAACTCACAAACCTTTTAAGAAGACGTTGTGGGGAAGGGAATGTCATATTGTTAAAAATTAGTTGTAGTTAATAATTATTTTTTTATTGTTTTAAATGATGAGTTTCGTTTTACAATTATTGCGTGCCACAACGTCCCTTTGCTAACTCACATGCCTTTTAAGGAGACGTTGTGGGAAGGAAAACATAATTTATTATTTATCTTTCGAAACGTGTCTGTCGTAAAAGTTCCTAGTTCCTTTTGCGTCAAGTCTTCCAACAATTACTTCAATCGAACTTTTTGACAACTCAATTCCTGGTCTTAAATGATAATGTTCTCTTGCTCCAATTGGCAAGTATTTATCTTCCACATCTTCTTGTTTAAGTTCTGCTATTTCTAATAGTAATTTTGCAAATGATTTCAGTCCTTCTGGATTTCCGTGAATTAGAACTTCGTCCCAACTTGTGGTTTCGCCATCAT
This sequence comes from Chitinophagaceae bacterium, assembly GCA_031430075.1. Taxonomy (GTDB): domain Bacteria; phylum Bacteroidota; class Bacteroidia; order Chitinophagales; family Chitinophagaceae; genus CAIVPM01. The sequence goes on from JANPAT010000242.1 coordinate 1,289, forward strand.
TTTCGTCTACATTGTGAGAAATAAATATGTCTAATTCTCCTTGAATTTCGTTTCCCTTTGTCCGTTTATATTTCATTGTGTTTCTATTGTTGGGTCGGGTCTTTAAAATCACACATAACGATTGAGGCTTTGTGCAGTTGGGGAATTGACCAACTGTCTGCCCGTAACTGAAGCTAAATTAATAACTAAAAGCCGAAATTAAAAAACAAAAGCTCAATAGCATTCCGTCAGCCGAAACCAAAGCTCGGATATGCACTGCTGATGATTGTTTCAACGTCATGCCCCAATTGTACAAAACCTTTTGTTATAGGCATGCCGCTTTACTCGTCAAAGTGTGACCCTGGTCCAATTTGATGAGCAAATTTATTTTTTAGCAAAAGTCCATTTATAAACTGTCGAAAGGATTTGCTTAGTCCGTCAAGTATATAATAAGCGTCTTTGCCTTGTCCCTGTTTACCTTGCTTTTGAGCAGATATGTCAATACTTGGATAAAGTCTATTGCAACTTAAGCAAATTGTAATTTGTCCAACTGGCTTACCTTTTAAAAAATACACAAATCCGCAGTGCGGGTCAAAGCAAGCAGCAGTTCCATTACCGTAAGATTTTTTGTCGCCAAGTTTGAAATTTAATTTTTTT
>JANPAT010000243.1:0-7617 GCA_031430075.1 Chitinophagaceae bacterium
ATTTTCTCCCTCTCCTTTGGAGATGGTTGGGGTGAGGCTTTGAGCAATAGATAGCTGCTCCACCAGTTGTTTTAGGTGGGGGGATAATTGAAATTTCTCCTGCAACACACTCAAGTTCATAAAGAGATGCAAATATACAGCTCAGTATATAAAGCTAAGCAGTAGAGATTATTTTTTCCTTAAATAAAAAGTGATTTATAACCCGGTCGTTACAGTTGCACTTCCATCAGCATTAACTGTCATTACCAATCCTTTTCCAGGAACAAAAAATCGGTATGCTGTATTATTTACAATTTGTCCATCTGTTACCCCTAATGAGTTTAGTAAAGCTGTTGGTGCAGGCGAGCCACTTAGAAAATAATTAGTTTTAATAGAGGTAACAAATCTTTGAACCACTGTTGGCATTGAATCGGTATAGCCTCTCACTTTTAAATTACCCCAAGCAAAAATATTATTGGTGGTTTTAATTTCTTGTCTAATTTCTCCTGGCAATGGAAAAGGGAAACCAGTTAAAGTTGCAGAAAAAGTAAGTTTACTATTACAAGTTTGATTGGTACTATCACCATAAGTAATAGGCAAATTGGCTAAAATTAAAGTAGGTGTTTGTGTAACAGCTTGTGCTGGAATTGTTGCTGTGCCTGTACCAGGAATTGATAATGTAGCTGCACTATAATAATCTCCCATTACATTCCAACTACTGGTGTTAATTTGATAATATCTTGAAATAGCTAAAGTTTGACCCCCTAAATTATTTGTAAAACCTATCGTATATGTAGCTCCAGAAAATGCAGATACAGTAGGTGTTCCAAAGGTTTCTGTCCATGGAGTTCCTGTAGGGTTGTTGCTATAATTAAAAGATTTATTTGTACCAGATAAAGGAATTTGAACTATGCCTGCATCTAATCTATAACCACTTGCAGTGCCATTGGCTTTATAAGTTTTTATTAAATCTGCACTAGTTACCTTTGGTGCAGTATTTCCACCACTTCCAGAACCATTATTAGATTTACTGCAAGCTTGTATTAAGCCTATTGATAGAATAAAAACACATGTAACAATTTTATTCATGGGTATTTTTTTGATGCTTAAAAGTAAAGCAGTTTCTTATTACTTGTAATAAAAAATTAAATAATTCAGAAAAAATCTACTAACTACTAACCACTAAAGACTCTTAATCACTTCCACCATTTTATTTCCCTTGGCAATAATTTGTTCTTCTGTCCACAATAAACTAATGGCTGTTGAAATGCATCTGCTCATTACAGCATCACTTGCACTAAAATTTTGGTGGTTTAGTTTTTCTAAACTTTCTTTTTGAATTTCAGTTAGGGGAAATAAGCTTTTAGCGTTTTTTAAGTGATCCCATTTTTTTATATAATGCCAATTGTTATCGTACCAATAAAAATTACCAGCCATTAAATTATGTGCTTTCATAGCAGCAGCAAAAGCTCTTGTTTTTTCTTCGGTTGGTAAAAACCAGCTTAAAAAAGTACAACTATCACCCTCAACATCTTGTACATTTCTAAAACTAACTTCTGGAACAGTTGATAGAATATCTTTTAAAATCTTGCAATTTTTTCTTTGAATAGCTAAGAAAGTATCTAACTTTTTTATTTGAGCTAAACCAACTGCAGCATGTAATTCACTAATTCTAAAATTATATCCTAAAAATGGATGAAGATCTGCACCTCTATCAACTCCTTTATGGTCATGACCATGATCTGTAAATGCATCACAATTTTCATAAATGGTTTTGTTATTAGTCATCACAACGCCACCTTCAGCACAAGTAATGGTTTTTACAAAATCGAAACTAAAAGTTCCTGCATCGCCAATTGTACCCACATGTTTGCCTTTATAAGTAGCACCAATACTTTGGCAGGCATCTTCTAACAACAATAAATCATGTTCTTTACAAATTTGTTGCAATGCATCCATATTAGCCATGCTGCCACACATGTGTACAGGCATAATACATTTGGTTTTTTGGGTAATGGCTTTTTTTACTGCATCAGGATTGAGGGTTAATGAATCATCAACATCAACCAAAACTGGTAAAGCACCCACACTTAAAACAGCTTCGAAGCTTGCAACAAAAGTGAAGGCTGGCATAATCACTTCATCTCCTGCACCAATACCAAAAGCTGCAAATGCTGTAGTTAAAGCAGCAGTGCCACTACTAGTGAGTTGTGCATATGCTGTACCAAAGGTTGTACAAATTTCTTGTTCTAATTCTTGCGATTTCCACATACCTTTTCTTGCCCCATCAAATCCATAACGCATTAAAATTCCTGTTTCTAAAACATCGTTCACTTCTTTTCTTTCTTCAGCTCCAAAAAATTCAAATCCTGGCATAAAATATTTTTTGATGATTTTCAGTTGCAAATGTAGAACTTGCTGTAATATGCTTATTCTAAAGTTTTTTCTAAAAAAAAGTTAAGGATTGGGTTAAACTTGGCTGATAGAATAGCTGTTATTAATATTACAGTCTAAAAATTAATTTTGTATAAAACACTTTTACTCGTTTTGTTTTTACTAACTTCTTTTATTGTTTTGGCTCAACATAAAAAAGAAAGTTATGTTACAGTGAGTGGAACTGTTTATGATATTTCTGCACGACTACCTATTGAAGCAGTTGCAGTATTAAGTACTTCTGGTAATGGCACTTTAACTGATAGTTTAGGTAAGTATAGTTTCACAGTTAAAACTTCAGACTCAATTTGGTTTAGTATGCTCGGGAAAACTACAGTAAAATTTCCTATTGATACCATAGCTAATTTGGAGCAATTTAATATTATGATTCATGTAAAAGTTACTGAATTGCCAGAAGTAAGGGTAAGAAATAAAAATTATAAATTTGATTCATTAGAGAATAGAAGAGATTATGCTAAAATATTTAACTTTAAAAAACCCAGTTTGGTGTTGAGTGAAAATAGAAATTATAGTCCAGGTTCTGTTTCAGTTGGATTTGACTTACAAGAGATAATTAATATGTTTCGATTTAAACGAAACCGAAGCTTAGCTGCTTTGCAAAAAAGATTATTACAACAAGAAAGAGAAAAGTATATTGATAGTAGGTTTACTAAATATTTTGTAAGAAAATTAACTAAATTAGAATCGCCAGCCTTAGAAAAATTTATGATGAGTTATAGACCAGATTATGATATTATAACTAGTTTAAATGATTTAGAATTTGGATATTTAATACAAAAAGCTTTTGAAGAATATAAACATGAAACTAAAAAAATAAACCATCAAAAATAATTTATTATGAAAAAATATGTACCCACTATTGTATTGTTTTCAGTGTTCTTATTTTTTGTTTTACAAATCTTGGTAAGCATTAATAATACAGATAAACCAAAGAAAGCATGTTGTAATCAAACATCTCCAAATACAAATCAAACAGATGATCAAGTGATCTTGAATTCATTAAATAAATTCATTGTAAGTTTATAACGCAGCGTTGGTATAGTTTTTGTTTTTAAATTTTTGTATAATGAAAAAAATACTTCTGATATTAAGTTCTTTTTGTTTAATAAACTTTTCTTTTTCGCAAACCGACAGTACGCCAAATTCAACTGTTGATACCATTCAAGTTGGGGTTTACAAAATTCCAAATAAAACCTATTCATCATCTGATGAGGCAAATGCAAAAAGAAAAAGACATACTGCTGATATTGTTTTTGGCTACAGTAGTAAACGAAAACAATCTAATGTAAGTACAAGTTGGTGGATTCTTGATTTAGGGTTTGCAAACTACCGAGATCAAACCAACTATCCTGTAGCTCAAACTGGCAGCTATTTTCAAACGCATAAAAATGGAATGGTTGATGCAAGAAGCATGAGCTTAGTAAACAAAAAATCATCTAATGTAAATATTTGGATTTTTATGCAAAAGCTTAATCTTTCAAAACATCAAATGAATTTAAAATATGGTTTAGGTTTAGAGATGTATAATTTTCGTTTTGAAAATAATTTAAGTTATAGAAGAGATCCTAAAAATTTTGTATTCAACGATTCTATCAATTTTTCAAAAAATAAATTATATGCAGGTTATGTAACTATTCCTGTAATGCTTAATTTTTCTCCAACACCAAGTAAAAAAAATGGTTTTAAAATGAGTGCTGGTATGAGTTTTGGATATTTATTAAGTAGTCGAAACAAACAAATTAGTAATGAAAGAGGTAAACAAAAAATTAGTGGAAACTTCAATCTCGAACCTTTTAGAGTAGCAACTATTGCTGAATTGGGATTGGGTCCTGTTACTTTATATGGAAGTTACAGTTTAAATTCATTACATAAATACAGTACAGGATTGCAACAATATCTATACGCAATAGGGATTAGGTTAACTAATAGATAAAACAATTTATGTTTGATAAAGCATTTCAATAATTGGAAATGCTTTTTTATTCTAGCCATAATACATTTGCAGCATGAATAAGTTTTTAATAGTTTGTTTTATTCTTGTTTTATCATCTTGTATAACTTTTGATGTATACGAAAAAAATAATCTATTCAAAACTCAAAATTGGAAAAGCTCTGATACACTCAATTTTGCATTTGATGTTTCGGATACTAGTAGTTATCATAATTTTTATTTTGTGTTAAGGCATCAAGAAAGATATCCCTTCAAAAATATTTGGGTTGAGTTACATGTAAAAGATCCAGATACCACCACTGTAATTAAAAGAGAATTTACATTAGCCGATAATAATAAATGGCTTGGTAGCACAATAGATGATATTACAGATCATAGATTACTTTTTAATACACAACCCATTCGTTTAAAAAAAGGATCTTACAGTTTTACCGTAAAACAAGTCATGCGTATAGATCCATTACCTTATGTTCTAAGTGCAGGGATTAGAGTACAAAAAGTTTCTCGTTAATGAAAGTATTACAAAAACATAAACTAGCTTTTGTTTCCATTACTTATTGGTTTTTGTTACTGTACATTATTGCTGCATTATTTTGGTGGTTTATTGCTTTAAACAAACAGAATGTTGTAATGGCAAAAATGTCACTAGCAGAGATAAATGTAAATGATGTAAATTTTAATGAAAAAACAAATAGAATAGAAGAATTTAGAAATAGAAAAACAACACAATATTTAGGCGAAGGCATTACTTTTTTCTTTGTTATTATTATTGGAGCTGTGATTATTTTTAGAGCTACAAGAAAACAAATAAGATTTTCTGAAAGTCAACAAAATTTTATGATGGCAGTTACTCATGAGCTCAAAACTCCTATTGCTATTACTCAGTTAAATTTAGAAACAATAAAAAAAAGAAATTTGAGTGATGAGTTGAGAGAGAAGATGATTGATGATTCTTTAAAAGAAGTTGCTCGTTTAAATAATTTATGTAATAATAGTTTATGGGCCGCTCAATTAGATGCAGGTTCATATCGTTCGGAAAAAGAAGAAATTAACTTGAGTGAAATAATTTCTAATTGTGTGTTAAAATACAAAAAAAGTTTTGCAGCCTTTTCTTTTCAAATAAATATTCAGGATAATATTTATTTGAAAAGTGATATACTAATGATTGAAATATTAATCAATAATTTACTAGAAAATTCAATAAAATACTCGACTTTAAATAAAACAATTGAAGTTAATTTATTGAAAGAAAATAGTAGTATCATTCTTTCAATTGCTGACGATGGTACTGGAATTTTAGATGAAGAAAAAAGTAAAATATTTGAAAAATTTTATAGAAGTAAAAAAGCCATGCGAAATACAACTGGCTCAGGTTTAGGTTTATTTATTTGTAAAAAAATTATGCAAAAACATCATGGTGATATTGTAGTTTCTGATCATCATCCTTCAGGTTCAATTTTTAAAGCAACATTTTATCATGTCTAATAAAAAAGCAAATATTTTATTGGTAGAAGATGAAGTGCATATGCACCATACCATAAAACTCAATTTTAAATTAGAAGGTTATCAAGTAAGTTCAGCCTATGATGGAGTAGAAGCATTAAAATTTATCGAATCAGAATATTTTGATGTAATAGTTTTAGATGTAATGATGCCAGAATTAGATGGAATAAGCGTTGTAGAGCATATTAGATTGAATAATATTGAAACGCCTGTTTTAATTTTAAGTGCAAAAAACTCAAGTGTTGATAGAATTTTAGGCTTAAAAAAAGGTGCAGATGATTACCTGACTAAACCTTTTAATTTGGAAGAACTTTTACTTCGGGTTGAAAAATTAATTGAAAAAAATAAACGTTTACAATCAACTTCTCAGCAACTCGAAAATTATTCTTTCAATCATAATAGTATTGACTTTAAAGCATTGACTGCTAAAAATTTTCTTAATAATCACATCAGCTTAAGTAAAAAAGAAGCCATGTTGTTAAAGTTGTTAATTGATAAAAAAGGTGAAGTTGTAAACAGAGAAAAAATACTGCAAATGGTTTGGGGATATAATGTTTATCCAACAACAAGAACCATTGATAATTTTATTTTAAGTTTTCGAAAGTATTTTGAACAAGACCCAAAAAACCCCAAACATTTTTTATCTGTTCGGGGTATTGGTTATAAGTTTATTGATACTTAAGCTTCTTGAACTGGAACTACCAATTTAAATCCATTACCATGTATATTTTTAATTTCAATTTCAGGGTCAACCTTTAAATATTTACGAAGCTTTGCAATATAAACATCCATGCTTCTGCCGTTAAAATAAGAGTCGCTACCCCAAACTTTTTTCAAAGCTTCTTCACGAGAAAGTAAATCGTTTTGATTTTCTAAAAGTAAACGTAGCAAGCCACCTTCTTTTGGCGAAAGTTTTTCAGTAACACCATCAATTGTTAATTCTCTTAAACGAGGTATATAATGAAATTTACCAAAATCATATTCAACGGTATCGTTAAATGCATTTTGTTCATCATTTCTTTTAATGATAGCTTTTATTTTTAGTAACAACAATTCCGAATCAAATGGTTTTGTAATATAATCATCGGCTCCAAGTTTAAAACCTTTGATAATATCTTCTTTCATGGTTTTGGCACTCAAGAAAAATAAAGGAACATCTGGATCAACTTCTCTAATATTTTCTCCAAGTTTAAATCCATCAACTTTTGGCATCATCACATCTAACAAACACAAATCAAATTTCTCTCTTGAAAAAGCCGCTAATCCTAAACCACCATCTCGTTCTAAAACAACATCATAATCGTTTAGTTCAAGAAAATTTTTTAAAACCATTCCAAGGTTAGTATCATCTTCACAAAGTAAAATTTTATGTTTTTTTATTTCTTCCATAACTATGTTTTTAAATTTATCAAATTAAATGAGTAATCATCAATATTAAACATTTATCGTGCCATGATTTTGTTAAAATTCTGTTCAAGAATATCCTGAGGCACTAGTTTGCAGTGCTTTAATCTCCAAATATAAAAATATCTTACAGGTATATTATTTCGTAGTTGTTTAATGGTATCAGGCTGCTGAATGCTTGAAAAATAGTTACTATAATGCTCTACAACATTTGTTGGCACATTGGATGGAACAATGCAATAAGCATCGTTGCCAAGTTGTAGTTTAGGCCTAATTGTATTAAGCCAAGCATAATGATGTACTTCGGCTAAACTACCAATGGCTAC
>JANPAT010000244.1:0-1572 GCA_031430075.1 Chitinophagaceae bacterium
ATTATTAATAAACAAAAAATTGTTTTTTTCATTTTGCATTTATTATTCTGTTATTAATTCGATACTTTTTTATATTCAAGTTTTGTATAACAATTTCGAAAAACCAGAACATGGTGTTTCAAAGATCATGATTGTTTACTGACTAACAAAGCATTAAAAAATTTCCATTATTCAAATTTCTTGAAATTCAATTATCTTTTTTTAATTTTGACTTCCAATAATGTCTCAAAACAATCATAAGTACACCAATTATTTTCGCACTTTTATTTTAACAAAGTAAAAATGATATTATCTAATTTATTTAAGTAGAAAAAAGAAAAAAAGGCTACAATTAATGTAACCTTTTGATTTTTAACGCTCCCGAATCTGGACTTGAACCAGAGACCCTCTGATTAACAGTCAGATGCTCTAACCAACTGAGCTATTCGGGAATCTCCCTTTTGGGGTTGCAAAAATAGGGGGCTGCTATTAGTAAGCAAAATTTTTTTTGCTTATTTTCAATTTAAAATTTCCAACTCTTTTCTTAAAAACCTATATAAAGTGCCGAATCCCGAACTTCTACCAAATAAGTTTTCAAAAAATCTTCTCCCGTATAATTTCTTCCAGTTTTTAAATTAAATCTGTATTGATGTACAGGACAAACTGCATTTCCCATTGCATCTATAAATCCTTCACTCATTATTCCTCCTGCATGAGGGCATTTATAAGCAAAAGCGTGGATGATTTGTTTGTTTAATGCTAAAGTGATTTTGATGTTGTTCACCTCAATTACACACATACTATTTTGTTGCCAGGTAATGGCATTAACATCATCAAAAACTTTAAACCATTGTACTGTTTTGGTTTGCACTAAAAATGAGTGGGTTTGTATGGATAGCGAATGAGATAAATTTCTCTAACTTTTTGTAATATAAAAGCTCTTAATTCATCGAGATTTGTTTTTTCTGTTGCTGAAGTAAAAATGCAATTGCCTTCTGTAATGTTATTCCATTTTTGTTGCAACTCTTTATGAATATCTTGTTTTATATCTTCACTTAACCAATCATCAAAATTTTTTTCTTCGTATAAATCTATTTTATTGAAGATGGTGAGAATGGGTTTATCAAAAGCTTTTAACTCTTGCAATGTTTTGTTTACAGTGCCAATCTGATCTTCATGTTGTGGATGAGAAATATCTACAACATGCAATAAAATATCTGCTTCTCTTACTTCATCTAAAGTGCTTTTAAAACTTTCAATTAAATGATGAGGAAGTTTACGAATAAATCCAACGGTATCACTCAATAAAAAAGGAGTGTTTTCGTAAACAATTTTTCTTGTTGTTGTATCGAGTGTTGCAAATAATTTATTCTCTGCAAAAACATCGCTCTTGCTCAAAGTATTCATCAGTGTGCTTTTACCAACATTAGTGTAGCCAACCAAAGCCACTCGAATAAATTCGCCTCTTTCTTTACGTTGAGTAAAATTTTGTTTATCAATATCTGCCAATCTTTTTCTGAGTAAAGAAATTTTATCTTTAACAATACGTCTGTCAGTTTCAATTTCTGTTTCACCTGGGCCTCTTGTTCCAAT
>JANPAT010000245.1:0-2385 GCA_031430075.1 Chitinophagaceae bacterium
AAAAAAGAAAAAATAATCCTTATAGATTAAGAAAAAAGTATTTTCTTAGCGTTGGAGAGAAGAGCAAGTGAAAAATAAATAAAAGTTAAATTTCGGTGAACATTTTATTAAAAATATCTTGTACCATTGATTAATACAAGATATTTTTAATAAGTTTAGTAGCCTCGGCAAGAATCGAACTTGCATCAAAAGTTTAGGAAACTTCTATTCTATCCATTGAACTACGAGACCAAAATTTTATTTAACTACAATAGCACTCATAATATATGCAGCAACACTATCAGTGCCTTTGGGTGTTTTATATTTTGCTTTAAAATCAAATATGCTATTTGGTGTAATTATTTCTTCTAACAATTCTTCATGATTGGTTACTTGAACACCTTCTTTAAAATATAAAAGTTTTACTCTAACATTTTTATAACTGCAAATACTTGCAGTATTTTTTATTTCTGCTTTATAAACTGTTTTGCCCCATATATTTCTTTTGTAAGTTCCCGAAATTTCTAAAAAAGATTTTGGCGATCGTTTTTCTTTTTCGGCTAAACTTTCTTTTTGTTGTTCATAATCTTTTTTATCAATTTTTTGTTTTTGATCTTTTGATGAACAACTTAATACAAGAAATGAAATAAGCAGTATTTTAATAAATGATTTCATAAAATCTAGTTTAAAAAAAATCTCGTCAAATGTATAACGAGATTTTTAGTAATGTATATTTTAAGTTTTATTAAACAGCAGCTTCTGCCATTTTTTTGCTATCCTTCTTTCTATCATCTTCATTCAAAATTACCTTTCTCATTCTGATGTTTTTTGGAGTAACTTCAATACACTCATCTTGTTGAATATATTCCATACACTCTTCTAAAGTCATTTGAATTTTAGGGGTAATTCTTACACTATCATCACTACCACTAGCTCTGTGATTGGTTAATTTTTTTTCCTCAACTGCATTAACATTTAAATCGCCTGGTTTAATATGTTCTGCAATAATTTGACCAGCATAAACATCTTCTCTTGGGTCTATAAAAAAGTTTCCTCTATCTTGTAATTTATCAATTGAATATGCTGTAGTAGTGCCTGAGAATTTTGAAATTAATACACCATTATTTCTTCCAGGAATAGCTCCTTTCCAAGGTTTATATTCAGCAAAACGATGTGCCATAACAGCTTCTCCTGCAGTTCCTGTAAGCATTTGAGAGCGTAAGCCAATTAACCCACGAGAGGGAATATCAAATTCTAAATGTTGCATTTCTCCTTTACTTTCCATTACCAACATTTCACCTTTACGTTGTGTAACCAAATCAATTACTTTACCACTAAACTCGCTCGGAACATCAACCACTAAAACCTCATAAGGTTCATGCTTTTTTCCATCTATTTCTTTTACTAAAACTTGAGGGTTACCTACTGTTAATTCATAACCTTCTCTACGCATAGTTTCTACTAAAATTCCTAAATGCAAAATACCTCTACCAAAAACTAAAAAACTATCTGCACTATCTGTATCTTCTACTCTTAAAGCCAAATTCTTTTCAGTTTCTTTCATTAATCTATCACGTAAGTGACGAGAAGTAACAAACTTGCCATCTTTACCAAAGAAAGGGGAGTTGTTAATGCTGAAAGACATACTCATTGTTGGTTCATCAACACTTATAATTGCTAATGCTTCTGGGTTGTCAATATCTGCAATAGTATCTCCAATACCAAAATCTTCTAATCCAACAACTGCACATAAATCGCCAGCTATAACTTCTGTAACTTTTCTTTTACCCATGCCTTCAAAAACATATAATTCTTTTACTCTACTTTTTTTAATGCTACCATCAGCTTGCATTAATGCTATTTGTTGATTTTCTTTAATGCTGCCACGAGTTACTTTTCCAATGGCAATTCTTCCTAAAAAAGAAGAATAGTCTAATGAGGTAATTTGAAGTTGTAATGGTCCTTCAGCAATTTTTGGTGCTGGTACATATTGTAAAATTCCATCCATTAATGGAGTAATATCTTCACATTGTTCATTTTTAATATTAAACCAACCATTTTTACCGCTACCATAAAATGTAGGAAAATCTAATTGTTCTTCTGTTGCATCAAGATTAAAAAATAATTCAAAAACTGCATCGTGAACTTCATCTGGTCGGCAATTGGGTTTATCAACTTTATTAATAACAACAATTGGATGAAGATTTAATTGTAAAGCTTTTTGTAAAACAAAACGAGTTTGAGGCATAGGCCCTTCAAAAGCATCAACCAATAAAATAACACCATCAGCCATTTTTAATACTCTTTCAACTTCACCACCAAAGTCGGCGTGACCAGGTGTATCAATTACATTAATTTTTGCGTCTTTGTAAGTTACAGCTGCATTTTTAGAAAAAATAGTAATTC
>JANPAT010000246.1:0-21265 GCA_031430075.1 Chitinophagaceae bacterium
CAGCTCAATTAGCCAGGTGGAATAAAGCACAAGTTGCAAAAGAACCTGTTGAAGTTGTAACACTTGCAGAAGCAACAGCTGCTGAAAAAAATAAAGCAACATCTAAAAAGACTTGGAATTTTACGGCAAAAAATGTTCGCGATTTTGCTTTTGGAAGCTCAAGAAAATTTGTTTGGGATGCTATGCCTGTTTTTATAGAAGCCAAACGAGTAATGTGTATGAGTGGATATCCAAAAGAGGCTTATGGTCTATATAGAAAATACAGTACAAAAGTTGTTGCTCATACAATTAAAACATATTCAAAATTCTCAATTCCATATTCTTATCCTGTAGCACAAAGTATAGAAGCATCGAGTGGAATGGAGTATCCAATGATTTGTTTCAATTTTGGTAGAACAGAAAAAGATGGTACTTATTCTGCAGGTACAAAAAATGGAATGATTGGTGTAATAATACATGAAGTAGGGCATAACTTCTTTCCAATGATTATTAATAGTGATGAAAGAGAATGGTCATGGATGGATGAAGGTTTAAATACTTTTGTTCAGTATTTAACCGAAGAAATGTTTGATAACAAATTTCCTACTCGTCGTGGACCAGCATATAGTATTATCGATTACATGAAGTTGCCAAAAGATCAGTTAGAACCTATTATGACTAATGGTGAAAACCTGATAAATTTGGGTTCAAATGCATATTCCAAACCAGCTACAGGATTAAATATTTTAAGAGAAACAATTGTTGGCAGAGAATTATTCGATTTTGCTTTTAAAGAATACTCTAAACGTTGGGCTTTTAAACATCCAACACCTTCAGATTTTTTTAGAACAATGAACGATGCTACAGGTGAAAATTTAGATTGGTTTTGGAGAGGCTGGTTTTATAGTATTGACAATTGTGATATATCAATTGATTCTGTAAAACATGCTGTGTTTAGCGATACCACTATAGCTGCTGGGGCTGGTGGAAGTAGAAATTTTGGAGGAAGAAATAATAGTGTAGCAAAACCACAAATTAATTCTTTTGAAGACATTTCTAAAATTAGAAATAAAAACGATAAAAGCATTACGTTTTTAACTGATACCGATACAACTTTAAGAGATTTTTATTGGAAATATGATAGAGGAATAATTGCTTATGATTCAACAGTAAAAATGACTATGGAAAACCCTATGGGACAAATGGAAAATATGACTGATGAAGAAAAAGCAAAATATGCTAACACCCATTTATATGAAGTAACTTTTACCAATAAAGGAGGATTAGTTATGCCAATAATTGTAGAATTTACTTATGAAGATGGAACAACAGAAACAGAGAAAATTCCTGCACAAATTTGGCGTAAGAACGAAAATAAAGTTACCAAAATTTTTATGAGTAATAAAAGAGCTACTAGCATTAAATTAGACCCAATGAGAGAAACTGCTGATGTAAATGAAAAAAATAATTCTTGGCCAAGATTAACTGATGAGCCAAGTAAATTTGGCATTTTCAAAGCACGACAAATTTCACGTGGTCAATCAGCAGGAATGAATCCTATGCAAGCGTTTAAATAATGATTTTAAGTTTTTTAAATTGGTTATTGATTTTTTTTGTTGGATTTTTGCATCCATTTTATGTTAGTGTTATAGATATAAATCATAATGCAAAAGATAAAAATGTAGAAATAAGTATTCGAATTTTTGTTGATGATTTTGAATCAACTTTGAAAAAGAATTATCATAGAAATTTCGATTTGCATAAGTCTGCAAATGATGTTCAAGTAAATAAATTAATAACCAATTATATTGAATCAAAACTTCAAATTGTAATCGATGCAAAACCCCAAGCCTTGCATTACTTAGGGTTTGAAGTACAAAAAGAAAGTGTTTGGATTTTTTTAGAGATTAATAATATCAATCAATTTAAAAAAATAAATTTCAATTGCAATTTGTTATACGATTTTCAAGACAAGCAAATGAATATTTTTAATGCTAAAGCAAATGGATCTGAGAAAAATTATAAACTCGATTATCCAAAAAGTACACTTGCTTTTGAATGGTAAATAAAATTTAATCGAATGAAAGATTTGCAATACCCAATTGGTAAATATTTACCCCAAGAATTTTCTTTTGAACAAAAGAAAAACTGGATTGCAGATATTGAATTTCTGCCAACAGAATTGGAAAACGCAATAATTAATTTAGATGAACATCAATTAGCAACAGCATATAGAGAAGGTGGTTGGACAGTTCATCAAGTGGTACATCATGTTGCCGATAGCCATATGAATGCTTTCATCAGATTTAAATTAGGATTAACCGAAGTTAACCCCACAATTAAACCATACAACGAAGCTGCTTGGGCTGAATTGGAAGATGTAAAATCCTTACCTATCAACATTTCATTAACTATTTTACATGCTTTGCATAAACGGTTGGTAGTTTTATTAAATAGCATTTCAGACGAACAATGGAATAGAACTATTGAACATCCACAATATAAAAAGCAAATGACTTTATGGTATGTTTTGGGTTTATATGCTTGGCATGGCAAACATCATACAGCTCATATTAAAACATTGAGAGAATTAAAACAATGGCATTAAATTATTTTTTATGCAATCTAAAGCCACAACAGTTGAACAATATTTAGCAGAACTACCTTCAGACAGAAAAAATATTATTACAGAAATTAGAAATGTTTTTAAAAAGCATTTGCCTAAAGGATTTGAGGAAGGTATGAGTTATGGCATGATAGGATTTTATGTGCCTCATAAATTGTATCCTAAAGGATATCATTGTAATCCTACTTTGCCTTTACCATTTATTAACGTTGCATCACAAAAAAACCATATAGCCATTTACCACATGGGGTTATATGCATCTAAAGAAGTTTTAAGTTGGTTTGAAACCGAGTGGGGTAAACACTCTGCAAAAAAACTAGAAATGGGGAAAAGTTGTTTGCGATTTAAAAAAGCAGAAGAAGTGCCATTGAAATTAATAGCAGAACTGGCAAAAAAAATTACACCTCAACAATGGATTGATACTTATGAAAAAGCATTTGTAAAAAAATAATTACCCTTCAAACGTACTATAAAAATAAGGCGTTGTAGATTCAAACTCTGCACTACAAGAATCAACCATTTTATACACTCTGGTAATACCAAATTCTTTTCTTTTATTATAAACATCTTCTTCGCTGCAATCGTCTCTTAATAAAATACAAATTTGTTCATCACTAAAACCATTTTGTTTGGCTAAGCTCATTAAAGGTTTTGAAATATTATCTAAAGTATGTTTTAATAATTCAATTTCAATATCACAAATTTTTTGAATCTGATTCAAAAACCATTTGTCAATTCCTGTAGCTTGTGCTATTGTTTTAACGGTTATGCCTTGCATTAAAGCATCTTTAATTCTAAATACTCTATCCCATTTAGGTATTTTAATGTATTCTAAAAGCTCATCACTCTTCATTAAATTTTTGCCATAGTAACCTAAACCAACAGCATTGTTTTCTAAGCTTTGACAAGCTTTTTGAATGGCTTCAGTAAAACTTCTTCCAATACCCATTACTTCACCAACACTTTTCATTTGAAAACCTAATGTATCATTTGCACCTTTAAATTTATCAAAATTCCAACGAGGTATTTTTACAATAACATAATCAAGTGCTGGTTCAAAATATGCTGAAGTTGATTTTGTAATTTGATTTTTTAATTCATCCAAATTATATCCAATTGCCAACTTAGCTGCAATTTTTGCAATAGGATAGCCAGTTGCTTTACTGGCTAAAGCTGAGGAACGACTTACTCTTGGATTAATTTCAACAACAATTAACTCTTCAGTTTCTGGGTTCATGGCAAACTGAACATTACAGCCACCAGCAAAATTTCCTAAATCCCTCATCACGCTAATAGCAATATTTCTCATTTTTTGATAAGCCGTATCGCTTAAAGTCATTATTGGTGCTACAGTTATTGAATCTCCTGTATGCACACCCATTGGGTCAAAATTTTCAACACCACAAATAATTACAACATTATTATTATTATCTCTGAGTATTTCTAATTCAAATTCTTTCCAGCCTAAAACGGCTTTTTCTACAAGCACCTCATGTATGGGGCTTGCAGTTAAACCAAAATTTAGTGCTTCATCAAGTTCTTCTTTTTTAAACACAATACTACCTCCAGTTCCTCCTAAAGTAAACGATGGTCGAAGTACTAAAGGAAATCCAATTTCTTGGGCAAACTCTTTCCCTTCTAAAAATGAGTTGGCAATTTTTGCAGGACAAACACTAATGCCCATTTCAATCATCCATTGTCTGAATTTTTCTCTATCCTCTGCTTTATCAATGGCTTTAATATCTACACCAATTAATTTAACTCCATATTTTTCCCAAATGCCTAATTCATCAACTTCTTTACAAAGATTTAAAGCAGTTTGTCCACCCATAGTTGGCAATACAGCATCTATTTTATTTTCTTGTAAAATTTGTTCAATACTTTCAGCTGTTAATGGTAATAAATACACTCTATCAGCCATCATAGGATCAGTCATAATTGTAGCAGGATTGCTGTTAATTAAAATAACTTTTACTCCTTCTTCCCTTAAACTTCTTGCAGCTTGAGTTCCTGAATAATCAAACTCGCAAGCTTGGCCAATAATTATTGGGCCACTGCCTACTATTAAAACTGTTTGGATGGATAAATCTCTTGGCATGATGATTTTTAAATTCCGACAAAAATAAACATCCACGATTTAAGTAGTGAAGTTTTCATTCATATTTGCCATTAATTTAATATTAATTCTATGATTACATTACAAATTGGCGATAAAGCATCCGATTTTAAAGCAAAAGATCAAAACAACAAAACAATTGAACTTAAAAATTTTAAAGGAAAAAAAGTAGTGCTGTATTTTTATCCTGAAGATGATACTCCAACATGCACCATTCAAGCTTGTAATTTGAGAGACAATTATAGTTTACTAAAAAAAGAAGGGTTTGAAGTTGTAGGTGTTAGCCCTAACGATAGTAAGAGTCATAAAAAATTCGAACAAAAATTTCAATTGCCATTTACTTTACTCGAAGACCCACAACATAAAATAATTGATAAATATGGTGTTTGGGGCGAGAAAAATTTGTATGGAAGAAAATATATGGGCTTACATAGAACCACTTTTGTAATTGATGAAAAAGGCATCATTAAAAAAATATTTTTAAAACCAACTAATAAAAAACATGCTGAGCAAATTGTAAAATTTTGGAAAGAAAATATTTAAGTAAAACAACAGAGCCGATTTATTTGAATCGGCTCTGTTGTTAAATATTTTTGTTAAAGCTTTATAAACCTTGTAGCATCCATGCCATTGTTCGAGGTAATTTTTATTAAATAAACTCCTTGTGGTAAAGTTGATGAATTGAGTTGTATGAAGTTATTACCATTTGCAAGTATTACAGTTTTTAAAATTCTTCTGTTGTTATAAATATCAAAAACTTCTATTTGTGCTGAAATATTTCCATTCACAAAACTTCTAACGTTTAAATGAATGTTTCCAAAAGTTGGGTTGGGATAAAGTGTAACAATTTTAATTCCATTTGAAGGAACAACATTAGTTGAACTGTCTGTTACCTTAACTGTTGTACAGAAATTATTCATACATCCTTTAGCTGTTTTGATTTTTAAACAAACAGTATAGGTTCCTCCATGATTATATTTTTTGGCTGGACTAATGATATTGCCTGTTAATGAAGTACCATCGCCAAAACTCCAAATTCTGCTAATAATACTATCGTTAGCACCAGCAAAACTTAAGCTACTATTATATTTTATTTCTTTATGCCCTATATTTTGAATGGTAAAGAATGAAGTACAATTAGAAGGATTTGTATTGATTCCCACATAAACATTTAAACATACAGTATTAATACAACCTTTAGCTGTAGTGATTTTTAAACAAACATTGTACACACCAGGAGTAGCATAAAAATGTGTAGGATCTTTAATATTTCCTGTTAAATAATTTGTTGTTGAAGTACTATCACCAAAACTCCAATATCTGCTAATAATACTATCACCTACTGCAGTATAAGAATTTAAACTATTGAATTTAATATTATAACCAGCAGCTTGTGTTGTTGATAAATTAGTAAATACAAATTGAGCTTTGCAAGAAATAGCTGGTGGAATTAGCGTATCATTAATAACTATTGTTCTACAAGTATCACTTACACAAACAGTACTAGTTGTAATTTTTAAACAAACCAAATATGTTCCATTTGCTGGGAATGTAAATGTTGGATTTGCTAAAGTTGAAGTTGCTACACTTCCACCTATTGAGTTAACTCCAAATCGCCATAAAAAAGCTACTGCTGTACCACTTGTTCCAGAACTTGATGTACTTGTAAAGCTTGCAGTTTTGCCTTGTACTATAAAATTAAATTTAGCTTTACAAGGTGTAGTAGGTGGAATGATAACTGAAATTTGTGTACAATATGTATTGGTACATCCTTTTGCTGTAGTAATTTTCAAGCAAACTGTATAAACTCCAGATTTTGTATAAATATGTGATGGGTCTTTTATATTCCCAGTTAAATAATTCATTGTTGATGTACTATCACCAAAATTCCAATCTCTCTTAATAATACTATCTCCTGCACTTGTATTACTATTTGAGCTGTTAAATACAACGCTATTGTATGAATTAAAGTTATAATTAAACAGAGCATGACAAACAACTGGTGGTGGTGGAGTAGTATCGTTAATGGTTACATTAATACAAGTATCATTAACACATCCACTTATAGTTGTAATTTTTAGACAAACTACAAAATTTCCATTAGTAGGGAAAGTGAATGTAGGATTACCTACTGTTGAAGAACCTAAAAATGTTCCATTAGGGCTTACACCAAATCTCCAATAACTTGAACTAATAGTGGAAGAAGATGAACCTGAAATTGATGTATTATTAAAGTTTACTTTTTTGCCCTGAACATTAAAATTAAATTTGGCTTTACATGGAGAATTGTTAATTGGATTAATAACTACCATAAAACAAAATGTTTTCGTACAACCACTTGCTGTAGTAATTTTTAAACAAACAGAATAAGTTCCTGCATTGGCATAGGTATGTGAAGGACTAATTACATTTCCTGTTAAGTAATTTGTGGAAGAATTATCACCAAAACTCCAATCTCTTTTAATAATATTATCAGTTGCTGTTGTACCTGTACTTTGAATACTGTTAAACTCTGCAGTCATGTTGTTGATAGATGAAACAACAAACTTCGAAATACAATTTGAAGGTGTTCCGGGGTTAACACAAATAATAAAATTACTTTCTACTCTAAAAATGTTAGGAGTTGTGGTTTGTACTGGAGTATGAGTATTTTTTAATATTACACCATTGCAATTTATAGTAGAAGTATGTACCGTAGGGATGTTTATAACAGAACACTTTATCGTGTCAATATAATATCCATTTGGGTTTGTATTTACTGTTTTGTTTATGTTGCAAAAAACACCACCAGTCATTATACTATCTGTTTTAATGGTTACAGCTTTATTTGATAGAGCCAAACCATTGGCATCTTTTACATAGCCACTAACGATTACAGAAAAATAATTTTGTGCTGAAGAAGTTAAGAGAATAGAGCAAAAAACAAGTAGAGCAATAATTTTTTTAGTAAAAAATGCTTTCATAAAAGTTATTTTATTGTTTGAACAAACCAATTTTAGGTTAACGGAGTTAAAGACTAAAAAAATGTTAAATGGTTTAATTCGGGTATAAAAATAGTCAATCCTTTAATTGGATTGACTACTTTATATTTTTTCTTGTAGAAGAAATGCTATTTTACTGTAATTGCTTTATCTATTTTAAAAATTAAGCCAGCTCTGTGAGCTTTTGTTTCTTCATTTGATGATGTTGCAGAAGCTAATTTGCTTTTAATTTTTTTAAGTGAATACAAAGCAGCTGATGCAGAAATATCATCTACTGGGCTTTTTTCGTCTGATAATTGAGATAATCCATCAACAAATGTTGTTTGAAGATACTGGCGATATACGTTTACATTTCCATTCATATCAGCATCGAATATTGCTTTTTGTAAATCAATCATTACATCAGCTACACTATATTGATTTCCATATAAACGGCTATTTGTAATTCTTTGTAATGTATTTGGATGTAAAATATGGGCTAAAGAACCACTTGCTTGAAGTGCAAGAACATTTGAAGTAATTTTAAAATCTTCACCAGTATTTCCTTGATCAAAACCTCTTCTTTGGCGTTGTAAATAAGGATAAACTTGTGCATCAGCATCAAAAGCATTTGGTGCAAATACATATTTGGCTAAAACATCCATAGCTCTTTTTTGTGTTGCTAATGGAACTGGAGTCATAGGTTTGTTAGTGCTTTTTTGTTCTGGCTGACTTCTATCAATATAAACTCCACCAATATATCTGCTTACAACATTTGTCATGCTGTTTCTTTGGCCATTTAAAGTACTATACCTTGCTCTTAATTCGGCATAAGTTTGACCATTTTTAGTATATTTTGCAACTAATTTTCCCATTAAATTATTTACCAATTTGTATCTGTCTTCTGCATATCCTATAGCGTCGTTTGTAAAGTCGTTAACATTAACTCTAGGGTCAATAGCTTTACCTGGAGCTCTCATATCATCGCCATCATTACCAAAAGTTAAATAAGATTCATTGCTGCGGGATAAAATTTTTGCCAAACCTGCAACTTCACTATTTTCTGTAAACGGAGTATAACCATATTCAATTGCCCATAAATCATAAGGTCCGGCTTTTGTAGTATAATAATCACCTTGTTTAGATTTATCTAATGCAACATTTATTGCAGGATAATCCATAACACTGCCCATAGTACCTATCTTTCTTGTAATTTCTTTATTATTAACTTCTGCTGGAGATAACATTTGGCTGGCTTTCATATTATGGTTTAAACCCATAGTATGACCCATTTCATGCATAATTAAATAGGTTAAAAATTGTTTGTGCATTTCTTTAATATCTTTTTCTTCCGCACTAGAAATTTCTAATGTTGTTAAACCAGTTATGTACTGGGCTTTAAGTTCATGTGCCAATGTACAATATCCATGACTATTATCTTTTTCTTTCCAAGGTAAAACTGCATTGGATTCTGAAGCAGTATTTCCGTTATACAACTCATCAAAAATTGGAGTAGCACTTCCACTAAACCATTCAATAGTAATATCAGAACCTAATATTTCACCAGTTTTTGGGTTAACAAAACTTGGTCCGATTGCACCATAACGAGGTTGAGCAGAAGCAACCCAACGTAAAACATTATATCTAATATCTGCAGGATCCCATGTTGCATCGTCTGGCATAATTTTCATTTGCACAGCATTTTTAAAACCTGCTTTTTCAAATGCTTCATTCCATTTTAGTCCAGCTTCTACAATGGTTTGTCTGTATTCAACCGGGGTTGTATTTTCTACCCACCATACAATTGGTTCAACTGGTTCACTCATTACAGCATTTGGATCTTTCTTAACTAAATTCCATCTGTGAATTTTATCTTTATAAGGAACAGGGCTAGTACTAGTTAAGTTAGTTACATTTTCAGAAAAATATCCCACTCTATGATCATCTAACCTTGGTTTAAATTCATTTTTAGGCATTGCAATGAAACTGTGTTGCATACGAACTCTTACATATCTTGGGTCTGTAATGGCAGCACTGCTTGCTAATGCATTAGGATTATCATAAGCTAAATCTACAATAACATCTGTATTATTTGGGAATGAACGAATACTATTATATTTCGATTTGGCTAGATTTAATTGTCCTAAATTAAATTGAAATGCTGCCAAAGGACTTGGAATGGTTGGCTGTTTTACTGGGTCTAATTTCTCACTTAATAATAACCCATCAGCACTAATTAAATAACCCATCGAATCTTCAACTGCAATTTTATCAGAATACACCACGGTCTCAGGTTTATCAACATCAGCTGTTTTGCTTATTGGATTATTTTTATCGTAATAGAAATCAGTATTTATTTCATGAAACTCAATCTTGTCGAATGCTTTGACCATTTTTAAAACAAAGTTTGCTCTATGCATACTTTGATTTAGGTTAAGTGCAGTTGGTCCGTTAATTGAAAAACTTTGATAAACAATTTCTTGATTTAGTTGATCTTTTTTTACATATAATTGAACACTTCCAGTTGTTGTATCTTGGTATAAAGTAAAAAATCCGTCTATCTTTTTTGTGCCCTTAGTTTTTTCGGCAACAGTAGTTTTTTTTGCTGCTTTAGATGAATCACCTGCAGGTTTTTGCACACTTTGCATTTGCTGCCTCATAGCAGCCATATCAGGGGTTACCTGTGCAGTTGATAAAAAAGCAATACACAAAATTGGCATTGCAGTTAATAATGATTTCTTCATTAGTTGATTTTTAGTTATTGGTAAATTTATATAAATAAGTGATTTGTTAAAATGAAAATTATAAATGGTAAATAAATTTTATAAAAGGTTCACATTTCATAAATATAGATATTTGTAAAAATTTGGATGCATTAGAAAATAATTGTAATTTTTTTATATGAATAGAATTGCTGAATCTGAATTAATCATAAATAGTAGAGGAGCCATTTATCATATTGATTTAAGGCCAGAAGAATTAGCCGATACTGTAATTACTGTTGGAGACCCTGATAGGGTGGCTATAGTTAGTCAACACTTCGATAGTATTGAAGTAAAAAGACAGCACAGAGAATTTATTGCTCATACAGGATATATTGGTAAAAAAAGAATTACTGCTATTTCATCTGGCATAGGCCCAGATAATATTGATATTGTTTTAAATGAGTTGGATGCATTAAAAAATATTGACTTTGAAACCAGAACAATAAAACCACATCATTCAGCATTAACCATTATTCGTTTGGGTACTTCAGGTTCTTTACAAGAAGATATTCCTGTTGATAGTTTTGTTGCAGGCACTCATGGTTTAGGGTTAGATAATTTGTTGCATTATTATCGTTTGCAAATGAACGATGAAGAACAACAATTATTAAAACACTTTGTTGCTCATACACAATTGGCAGGTAACATTCAACCTTATATCAGTAGTTGTGGTACCAGTATTTTAAAACATTTTGTTACAGGATTTCATAATGGTATAACAGTTACTTGTCCAGGTTTTTATGGCCCTCAAGGTAGAGTTTTACGATTAGGTTTAAGTAATCCTAATTTGGTTGAACACCTTACCAGTTTTAGGTTTGGTAATCATCGTATCAGTAATTTTGAAATGGAAACTAGTGCTATTTATGGGTTGGGAAAACTATTAGGCCACCATTGTTTAAGTGTAAATGTTATAGTAGCAAATAGAGTGAGAAAAGAATTTAGTAAAGATGGTGCAACAGCTGTTAATAATTTAATTCAAACTTGTTTACAAGTAATTGCTTCAATTTAAAATGATTAACTTCTATAAATATCATGGCACAGGAAATGATTTTATCATCATTGATAATAGAAATAATGAGGTTGAATTTACAGAACAACAAGTAAATTATTTGTGCGATAGAAAATTCGGTATTGGTGCAGATGGTTTAATGCTATTGCAAGAAAAGGAAGGCTTCGACTTTGAAATGGTTTATTATAATTCTGATGGTAAGTTGGGTAGTATGTGTGGTAATGGTAGCAGGTGTTTAACTCAATTTGCTTTTGATCTGGGTATAAAAAAAAATCATTACACTTTCATTGCAAGTGATGGTGAGCATGAAGCAAATTTTGATAGCAATAATTGGATTCGAGTAAAAATGATTGATGTAAATGAAATTGATGAATATAATAATGGATTAATTGTAAATACGGGTTCTCCTCATTATATAAAATTTGTTGAAAGTATTGATAATATTGATGTGTATCAAGAAGGTAAAAAAATAAGATATAGCGACTACTTCAAAATAATTGGTACAAATGTAAATTTTATTGAAAAAATAAATTCAACATCAATCAAAGTAAGAACTTATGAAAGAGGGGTAGAGAATGAAACCTTAAGCTGTGGTACAGGTGTTACGGCAAGTGCTTTAGTGAATTTTTATGAAGAAGGATTTAATAAAATAAATGTAGAAACTCTTGGTGGTAAATTAGTTGTTGAATTTGAAAAAGTAGGAGAGCAAATTTTCAAAAATGTTTGGCTTTGTGGACCTGCAACTTTTGTTTTTAAAGGACAAGTTGCATCGTGAGTTAATCGGTAGTTATCCGTTAGTTAATCGTAAGTTTTATCAGGTAAATAATAATAAAATTAACAAGCAACTCACGAATTAGAACTGGCGACTAACCAACGAATTGGAGTCACGCATAAAAAAATACCTATAAACTCAAGAATTAAAACTGACGACTAACTAACGATAAAATTATGATACAATATTTTAAAAATATTAATGCTCAAACTGTAGAAATTGATAAACCTGAAGATGGTACTTGGGTAAATCTTACTCCTCCTTTTAAAGAAGAAGAGTTCATAGAACTTAGCGATACTTTAAATATTCCCATTGAGTTTTTACGCGATTCGTTAGATATTGATGAAAGACCCCGTTTTGAAATTGCAGATAATGTAAAATTTATTGTTATCAAAACACCTACAGAAAATAATTCTTTTAATGATAGCGATGCATATTATATCACCATTCCTATTTGTATTATTCTAACACACAATCATATTGTAACAGTTAACTCATTCGATAATGGTGCAATTAACTTGTTTTTGAATTCTTTTGTGAAAAGACATTCTGATAAAAGAAATATGATGGTGTTGAAAATTTTTGAAAAAGTAGTACAGAACTATTTAGATCATCTAAAAGAAATCAATTTAAAAAGAAATCAGTACGAACAAAGTTTATATGATAGCAATAGTAATGTTGATTTATTAAAGCTCATGCGTATACAAAAAAGCTTAGTATATTTTGTTACTGCTTTACGTAGTAATGAAATGTTGATGATGAAATTAGAAAGAACCAATTTTTTGCAATTGAATGAAGAGGAAAGAGAATTCTTGCAAGATTTAGTGGTAGACTCTAGTCAGGCTTTAGAAATGGCAAATATTTACACTAATATTTTAAGTAGTACTATGGATGCATTTGCTAGTATTATAAGTAACAATTTAAATAATGTAATGAAGCGGTTAACTTCAATAACAATAATACTTTCGTTGCCTATTTTGGTTACAAGCATTTATGGTATGAATGTAGAATTGCCTTATCAACATAATACTCATGCATTTTATTTTCCAGTAATTATTTCTTTAGTAATATCCATTTTAATTTCTGGGTATTTTATGAAAAAGAAATGGTTTTAAATTTTCAATTTCAACACAAAAAAACCCAAGCAGATTGCTTGGGTTTTTTAATAAAAAATAGTTAAATTATTTTTTAACTACAACAGCTTGTGCAGCAGCAGTTTCTTCTTGTTTCAATTGTCTTGTCATTACAACAGATGCAATTGGAATACGAGGAGAGTTCATGATTTCCATGTTAGATTCTTTAATATCTTCAACTCGTAAGTTGGCGTTAATTTCTAAGTTAGTAACATCAACCTCAATATTTTCTTTCAAATATTTTGGAAGAGTTTTTACATTAATTGATTTCATTTTCAAAACCAATTTACCACCATTTTTAACTCCAATTGCGTTACCAGTATATTTAATTGGCAATGTAGCAACAACTTTTTTGTCATCTACTAATTCTAATAAATCAACATGAATTAAAGCATCAGAAACCTTATCAAATTGCATGTCTTTTAAAATGCATTTGTAAGTAACCTCTCCAACTTTAACTTCTGCTAATTGAAATTCGCTTGTGTAAACTAATGGTTTCAAAGATTTTGCTGAAGCAGCAAAATTAATTTCTTTTGCACCGCCGTAAATTACACCTGGCACAAATTCTTGAGAGCGTATTTGGTTGGTGGCTTTTTTACCAAATTCGGTCCTCAATTGTCCTTCGATTGTAACTGTTTTCATTATTTATATTTTTTGGACGGCAAAAGTAAGGAAATCTTGCTTTGTGCAAGGATATTTTATATCTAAAATAGCTCAATAAATTTGAAAATTGCTATTATTTCTTCAATTAATCAACTTTAGTAACTTTTAAAACATTGGTAGGTAAATGTTGATGTACAGGTGTGCTACCAGTATTCACCACAATATCTCCTTTATTAATAAAACCTCTGTCTTTTAAAATAGTTATTTGATCGGCAACAATATTGTCTAAGCTTTCTTCTTCATCATAAAAAAATGCTCTAACGCCCCAGCTTAAACTTAATTGGTTTACTAACGATTTCTCTTTTGTGAAAATAAAAATGGGTGATAGAGGACGGTAACTGCTTAGCATAAATGCTGTATACCCACTTTGAGTCATACCAATTAAAGCTTTTGCACTTAAATCTCTAGAAATTTTACAAGCATTATAGCAAACTGCATCACTTAAAAAAGAAGGAGAATGGGAGAGTGGTTGTAAATCGTCTTCTCTATTATATCTATATTCAGTAGTTTCAACTTGGCGAATAATTTTTCTCATGGTTTCAACTACAAGTGTGGGATGATTTCCTGCTGCTGTTTCTCCACTTAACATTACAGCATCTGCACCTTCTAAAACTGCATTTGCAACATCAGTAATTTCACTTCTGTTGGGTTTGCTACGTTCCATCATACTTTCCATCATTTGCGTAGCAACTATTACAGGCTTTGCCCTATGAATACATTTGCGAATGATTTCTCTTTGAATTAAAGGAACTTGTTCAATAGGTAATTCTACACCAAGATCTCCTCGAGCAATCATGATAGCATCACTTTCAACAATAATATCTCTAATATTTAAAAGAGCTTCTGGTTTTTCAATTTTTGCAATAATTTTTGTTTTGCTTTTCTTCTCCTGAAGTTTATTTCTAAGAATAACAATGTCCTTTACACTTCTAACAAAACTTAATGCCACCCAATCGAGTTGTTGTTCAATTATAAATTCTAAATCTATTAAATCTTTTTCTGTTAATGCAGGTAATGAAATTTTTGTATCGGGAAGATTGATACCTTTTTTTGAAGAAAGTAAACCTCCTAAAATAACCTCAACTTTTACATCATTTGTTTTTGTGATATCAACCACCTTTACTTCAATTTTACCGTCATCAATCATGATGATGTTACCAAGTTTTACATCTGCAGCAAGGTTAGGATAGCTTACATAAATTTTTTCTAAAGTACCTACACATTTTTCGTTTGTAAAGGTTAGAATATCTCCCTCTTTTAAGTCAAGTGCATTATTTTCAATTTCTCCAACCCTTAGTTTGGGTCCTTGTAAATCTCCAAGTATAGAAATATTGTAAGGTTCTTTTTTATTGATTTCTTTTATGTAGTCGATAATTAGTTTTTTATCATCATGGGTACCATGCGAAAAATTTAAACGAAAAACGTTAACACCTGCTTTAACTAATTCTAAAAGTTTTTCATATGTATCGCAAGCAGGACCAACTGTTGCAACAATTTTGGTTCTATGCGTTGTGTGTTCTATGCCTGCAAATTTGTCCATTTCTTGGTGTGTATATTTTTTTAATTGATTAGTCATCTTTTTTATAATATTTTTTTAGCTGGCCAATATTTTTACAATTTTCATCCACTCTTGCCCAATTTTTTGTTTTTCTTTTACTGCTTTATCTAAAGGGGTGTAACTTATTTTATTATTTACAACACCTACCATTACATTGTATCTTCCTATTAATAAACTTTCTACAGCATAATAACCCATGTGGCTTGCAATTAATCTGTCTTCACAAGATGGTGAACCTCCTCTTTGAATATGGCCTAATATGCAAACTCTAATCTCAGCTTTTGGAATTCTTTTTCTAATGATAGCACCCAATTCATTGGCATCGCCAAAATCACCACCTTCGGCAACTACAATTAAGTTTACTAATTTTTTTCTTTTTTCATTGTTGGTTAAGGATGCTATGAGTAAATCAATATCTGTTTTTGTTTCTGGAATAATAATATTTTCTGCACCAGTTGCAATACCACTATGTAAAGCAATGTAGCCTGCATCTCTTCCCATTACTTCAACTATAAAAAGTCTGTCATGGGCATCCATAGTATCTCTAATTTTATCAATAGCTTCAACCGCAGTATTAACAGCTGTATCAAAACCAATAGTTTTATCAGTACCAGCAATATCTTTATCAATCGTTCCAGGTAAACCTATACAAGGTATGTCAAATTCACTACTAAAAACTTGTGCACCTTTAAAACTGCCATCGCCACCAATGATTACTAAGCCATCAATTCCTTTTTCTTTTAAGTTTTCGTAAGCAACTTGTCGTCCTTCTGGAGTCATAAAATCATCACTCCTTGAAGTTTTTAAAATGGTTCCACCACGTTGTAAAATGTTAGCTACTGATCTAGAATCCATTTGAAAAATTTCGTTATCAATCAAGCCAGCATAGCCTCTCATAATACCAAAAACTTCCAAACCATTATAAATGCTGGTTCTTACTACAGCTCTTATAGCAGCATTCATTCCAGGTGAGTCTCCTCCAGAAGTCATAACACCTACTCTTGTGACTTTTTTTTGCATAGATTTTTTATTATTGTGTACTTTTTACACGAAAAAGCAAATATACGATTTAGATTTTTCTTTCTTCTTTCAAAATTTAAAACATTGATATCCTTGATTTTCGATTTTTTCTTTTCTGATTTTTGAAGCTTTAAAATTAATTCAATTCTCATCAAATCAAAATCCTTATTTTCAATTTCTAAATTATTGTTATGCGTTTTTTTTGGTTTTTACTTTCTGCGATAATTACTACTAGTTTAATAATTGTTTTAAATATGCAACTCACCGTGGGTAAATCGAAAACTCCTCGTTTAGGAATGTTTCTTTCTCCACAAAAAGGATTTTGGCAAAATGCAGAACCAAAAGATATTTCTTTTAATGAGAATGTTACTTTAAAAGGATTAAAGACAAATGCAGATGTTTATTTTGATGATAGACTTGTGCCTCATATTTATGCAAAAAACAATAAAGATGCCTATTTTGTTCAAGGTTTTTTACATGCAAAGTTTAGATTATGGCAAATGGATTTTCAAACTTATGTTGCTGGTGGAAGATTAAGTGAAATAAGAGGAAAAGATAGTGCTGCACTTGCAGTTGATAAATTTTTCAGAAGGTTAGGAATGCTGTATGCTGCAGAAAATGCAATGAACTTTATTAGTGAAGATGATAGTATGATGCAAGTAATGAATGCTTATACTGCTGGTGTAAATTCTTATATTAATCAACTCAAAGAAAGTCAATATCCCTTAGAATATAAATTGCTTGATTATAAACCAGAACCTTGGACAAATCTTAAAACCGCTTTGTTTTTAAAGTTAATGAGTTTTGATTTGACTGGTAGAGACGATGATATTTTATATAGCAACGCAAAAACTTTTTTTGGCTATGATGATTTTATGAAGCTTTTTCCAAACCAACAAGATTCATTAGATCCCATAATTCCTAAAAAAACAATTTTTCAAAAGCCTGCAATTGTTGTTAAAAAGCCAATCAATTTCGATTCAGCTTATCTGCTTAAAAGAGATGTTTTTACAGTTCCCAGACCGCTTACTCCAAGTATTGATAATGGTAGTAATAATTGGGTGGTGGGTTCTTCAAAAACAAAAAATCAACGACCCATTCTTTGCAATGATCCACACTTAGGTTTAAACTTACCATCTCTTTGGTACGAAATGCAAATTACTACACCAGAATCCAGTGCTTATGGTGCAAGCTTTCCTGGTTCTCCAGCAATAATTATAGGATTTAATAATGATATTGCATGGGGTGTAACAAATGCAGGTAGAGACGTTAAAGATTATTATGAGTTAGAATTTAAAGATTCTACTATGAAAGAATATTGGTTTCAAAACGATTGGAAACCCTCTATTATTCGAACTGAAGTAATCAAAGTAAAAGGAAGTAAAGATTCAATTATTGAAAAAATTGCTATCACAGATTTTGGTGTGGTGATGTACGATAAAAAATATCAAAGTAGAAATAAGGATGGAAAATATATTGCTGTAAGATGGACAGCCCACGACCCAAGCAACGAACTTAAAACATTTGTAAAACTCAACTCAGCAAAAAATTATCAAGATTATAAAACGGCTATAAATAATTTTGTGTGTCCTGGTCAAAATTTTGCTTTTGCTGCAAAAAATGGAGATATTGCAATTACACAACAAGGCAAATTTGTTGCAAAATGGAATCAGCAAGGCGATTTTATCATGCCAGGCACAGATTCTAGTTTTATGTGGCAAGGTTTTATTCCTAACGATGAAAACCCGCATCAATACAATCCAACAAGAGGTTTTGTAAGTAGTGCTAACCAAAAATCTGTAGATACAACTTATCCTTATTATTTAGGAAGAGCAGGCAATTTTCCACAATATAGAGGTCTAATCATCAATCGATTTTTAAATGCTGCAAATAATGTAAGTGTTGAAGATATGAAAGCTATGCAAACCAATAATTACAATGTGTTTGCTGAAACGGCTTTACCTGTTTTATTAAAATATTTAGAGGAAGATAAATTAGACAAACAGAATAAAGATTACATGCAATTATTAAAATACTGGAAGACGGAATATGTGCATGATGAAAAGCCTGCAACAATTTTTCAACTCTGGTGGGATAGTTTAGATGCTGTAATTTTTGATGATGAATTTTTGCAAAGTAGGTTAGATCTACCTCATAGATTAACCAGTTCTTTAATCGATAATATTTTGCACGATAGCACTTATAAGTTTATAGATAACATTTATACAGTTCACAAAGAAACGTTACGAGAACAAATTAATGTAGCATTTCTTAAAGCTAGTAAAGAAATTAAAAAACTAGATAAAGAAGGAAAATTAGCTTGGGGAAAATATCGAGAAACAATGGTGTTGCATTCAACCAAATTACCTCAATTAAGTAAAATGCAAATTAATACAAGTGGAAATGGTTTTTGTATTAATGCTACCAAAGATAATCATGGTCCAAGCTGGAGAATGATTGTGAGTATGACAGATAATATTGAAGCTTATGCAGTTTACCCTGGTGGTCAAAGTGGAAACCCAGGTAGTTTATATTATGATAATTTTATTGAATCATGGTCAATAGGTAAATATTATAGTTTATTATTTTTGACAGAAGAAAAAATGAAGCGTAATAGCAGAACCAAATGGCATATGAAATTTTCGAATATTTAATTATATCACCAAAACAAACAACAATTATGGAACAAGAAAACTTTATGAATCCTATGGAAGAAAATAAACTTCCAACTACATTAAATGTATTAACTATTTTAACCTTTATTGGCAGTGCAATAGGCTTATTTTCCAGTCTTTCTAATTTTTTTGGAGGTGAGAAAAATATAGCAAAAATGGAAGAAGCTTATAATAAGATGGATGCAAATACTCCACAATTTGTTAAAGACATGGTGAGTCCTGAAAAAATTGACTTAATGAAAATTATGGAAGCAAATAAATACCCTATGTTAATCTTTGGATTACTTGGAGTAGCTTTATGTTTGATGGGTGCTTTGCAAATGCGTAAAAGAAAAATGCAAGGTTATTATTTATGGTTAATAGGCGAAATTCTTCCTGTTATAGCTACTGGCATATTTGTAGGCTTTAGCATATTTAGTGGCTTTATGGGATTATTTGGTATGTGTATTTTACTAATCTTCGTAATTCTTTATACGCTTCAACGTAAACATTTAACTAACTAATTTTACTTTTTTGAAATAAAAATGCCTCATCAATTGATGAGGCATTTTTGTATAGTTTAAAATAGGAGAATTATTTTACTTCTACTTCAGCACCAGCTTCTTTTAATTTAGCTGCTACTTCTTCTGCTTCAGCTTTGCTAACACCTTCTTTAACTGCTTTAGGAGCTCCATCAACTAAATCTTTAGCTTCTTTCAATCCTAATCCTGTTAAATCTTTAACTATTTTAACTACACCTAATTTAGCAGCACCGCTACTAACTAAGATTACGTCAAAAGCAGTTTTTTCTTCAACTGCTGCTGCACCACCACCATCTCCACCAGCTGCTACTACAACTGCTGCTGCTGCTGGTTCAATACCATAATCAGCTTTTAATACATCAGCTAATTCTTGAACTTGTTTTACTGTTAAGCCTACTAATGTTTCGGCTAAATTTTTAATGTCTGCCATTTTTTTACTTTTTTTAACCGCCTTCATTGTTATTCACTCCGGCGGATGGTTATATAATTTACCACATTTGAACCTCAGTGGTGTTGGTTGTAAATAATTTTGAATTTTAAATTATAAATTTTGAATGAGGTAAATTAATTTACATTCAACATTTATAATTCAACATTATTCTGCTGCTGGCGTTGCATCTTCTGCTGCTGAAGCAACTACTTCTTCTGTAGCTACAACTGCTGGAGCTTCTACAACAACTTCTGCTACTGGCGGAGTAACAACACCACCTTTTTCATGGTAGTTTAATAAACCAGCAAGTACACGTTTAACAGGGCTTTGTAATAATCCAATTACTTCACCAATTAACTCGTTTTTAGTTTTAATTTGAGTTAAAGCTTTTAATTGATTATCGCCACTGTATACATCTCCATTAATAAATGCAGCTTTTAAAACTGGCATTTCGCCTTTGCTTGCATTTCTAAAAGAAGAAATAATTAAAGCAGGGTTTTTTGGATTTTCACTAAACATTAAAGCCGTAACCTTATGTAAGCTGTTGTATACTTCTGTGTATTTTTCAGCATCAATAGATTCTAAAGCTTTTTTGATTAAAGTGTTTTTTGCAACTTTCATTTCGATTTGTTTATCGAAACAAGCTTTACGTAATTTTCCTATTTGTGCTACAGATAAAGATTCAGTATCTGTAACATAGAAATTATCGTATTGTGAAAATTTCTCTTTTAGAGCAACTATCACTTCGTTTTTTTGTTCTTTAGTCATAACTAAAATTTATTTTATAAAACCCAGGTCATTTTTGCTTTTGCAAATCACTAGGCTTTTAGTTCATTAATCCTTTTGTTTCAATCACTATACCAGGGCTCATACTACTTGCCATTGATAAACCTTTTAAATAGGTTCCTTTAGAAGCAGTTGGTTTTAATTTAATGATTGCGTTAATTAATTCAGTACTGTTTTCAGCAATTTTTTCAGAAGTAAAAGATACTCTTCCAATTGATGCATGAACAATACCAGTTTTATCTACTTTGAAAG
>JANPAT010000247.1:0-3010 GCA_031430075.1 Chitinophagaceae bacterium
AAACATAGTTGCCACTTACATATACAAATACGCCCAAACCTGCACCAATAATGGCACTCACGCCAGCAGCTAAACCATCTAAACCATCAGTTAAATTTGCTCCATTACTTACTGCTGTAATAATGAGTGTTACAATTAAAATGTACACTATCCATGTATATTTTTCTGCTCCTTCACCCATCCAACTAATGAGTTTACTGTAATTAAACTCATGATTTTTTACAAATGGTATTGTTGTAATTGGAGTTTTAACTTTTACATAATATCTTTCTTTACCATCAATGTTTCTTACAATAATTTTTGAATCTTTTGCAAGTTTTTCTCCTTTTTGTAAAACAGAATTAACATTTATTGATGATGTTTGAAGTTGCCTTTCTACTGTAACAGAATTACTGAAATACAATGTTGTTCCAACAATAATTCCCAAACCAATTTGACCAATAATTTTAGTTATACCTGCAAGTCCATCACTATCTTTTTTCTTATAATCTTCACCTTTTGCAATTGCTAATTTTTTTGATCTGATTTTAAAATAGTCATCTAAAAAACCAATTACGCCTAACCATACCGTACATAGCAGCATTAATCTGATATACACTTTATCGAGGTTAGCAAATAATAATGTTGGAATAATGATACTTAACAAAATAATTATGCCCCCCATTGTTGGTGTTCCTTTTTTTTGCACTTGACCTTCTAAACCTAAATCTCTTACACTTTCACCAATTTGTTTTTTTTGTAAAAACAAAATGATTCTTTTACCATAAACAGTTGCAATAAATAACGACAATAAAATTGCCATTGCAATTCGAAATGTTTGATACTGAAATAATCCAGCACCGGGTATTTGAAAATGTTTGTTTAACCAATCGAATAAATGATATAACATTTGTTTAATTATTAATTGTGAATTATACCATCAGTAATAATTCTCCTAATATTTTTTTATCGTCAAATGGATGTTTAACTCCATTGATATCTTGATATTTTTCATGTCCTTTACCAGCAACTAAAATGATGTCTTCTTTATTTGCCATCATCACAGCGGTTTTAATAGCTTCTTTTCTGTCGAGTATTGAAAGTGATTTTCTTTTTGATGCACTATTAATCCCAGCTTCCATATCTTTCAATATTTGAGCAGCATCTTCTGTTCTAGGATTATCACTTGTAAAAATTACTTTATCACTAAAATCGCAAGCTACTTGAGCCATAAGTGGCCGTTTAGTTTTATCCCTATCACCACCACAACCCACAACTTTTAATACTTGCACATGACCTATTCGTAATATTTTTATGGTTGATAAAACATTTTCTAATGCATCGGGAGTATGAGCATAATCAACTATTCCAACAATAAAATTTTTATTTACAACATAATCAAATCTTCCTTCTGCTCCAGTCATCATACTTAATGCAGTAAGAACATTTTCTCTTTTTTCACCTAAACAAATTGCAGTTGCATAAACTGCCATCATATTATAAGCATTAAACTCACCTATCATTCTTAAATGCACTTCAATATCATTAATCAGCATGTGCAAACCATTCAGACTATTATCAAGAATTTTCCCTTTAAAGTCTGCTGGTGATTTTAAACTATAAGTGATTTTTTTGGCAGATGTATTTTGCAACATCACTTCTCCTCTCTTATCATCAATATTTGAAATAGCAAATGATATGTTGGGCAGATGATCGAAAAAAGATTTTTTAACTCTAATGTATTCATCAAATGTTTTATGGTAATCTAAATGATCGTGAGTGATATTGCTAAAAATTCCTGCTGCAAATTCAATAGCACCAATTCGATGTTGATGAATAGCGTGACTGCTACATTCCATAAACACATGAGTACAGTTTTCATCAACCATTTTTGCTATCAAAGCATTTAAACTAATAGCATCTGGAGTAGTATGAGTGGCTGGAATTATTTCCTCAGCAATTTGATTTTGTACTGTACTAATTAAACCACATTTATATCCTAACTGAGTAAATAATTTAAATAGAACTGTTGCTATAGTGGTTTTTCCATTTGTACCAGTTACCCCTACTAATTTAATTTTTGTAGAAGGTTTATCATAAAAATGATGAGCCATAATTGCAGCAGTGACTGCAGCGTTTTGAACTTGTATATAAGTTATTGTTTCTTTTCTTTCTGCAGGCAACTTTTCACATACTACTACACTTGCCCCTAATTCAATAGCTTTAGTAATAAATAAATGCCCATCTGATTTTTCACCTTTTATAGCAATAAAAACAAAGTCTTTTTGTACTGATCTTGAATCTATAGTTAAGCCAGCAACATCAATAGCAGTAGAACCTACAACAGATTGTAAGGAAACAGTGTATAATATGTTTTGCAATGACTTCATTAAAGCAATTCGAGATTTATTAATGTACCATAAGTTAAACTTGTACCTTCTGCAATAGATTGATTCACTACTTTGCCTTTCCCTACAAAATTTACTTTTAAGCCCATTTCTTCAGCCATATAAATGGCATCTTTTGCATTCAATCCTTTAAAAGATGGGATTTGTTTTATTGCAATTATTTTTGGTTGAATGGCAACTGAATTTGCATTACCTTTTGCTTCAATCCAATCAATGGCTTGCTTATTATTTTCTTTATATTTTAATCCAACGTTTGTAAACAAATATTTAATATCATCATTGTATCCAAAAAAATTAAATGCTTCTGAATCTTTTGTATTCAATACATAATTATCAGAAGTATTTGTTTTTACAAATAATGTATACAAACGATCAGCAATTTCTTTAAACACAGGACCAGCAACATCTGCACCATAATGCAATACTGCATTTTGTTTATTTACAATTACTACAACACAGGTGTATTGAGGGTTATCTGCAGGAAAAAATCCAGCAAACGAAGATTGATAGATTTTATCGGCATACTTTGTTATATCATCAACTACAAAAGATGTTCCTGTTTTTCCAGCTACTAAAAAATTATTGTCTTTAAATAATTTTTTTGCAGTGCCTTCATTACTATG
>JANPAT010000248.1:0-10244 GCA_031430075.1 Chitinophagaceae bacterium
CTCAGCAATAAAATTATCGCTTCTAAACATCATAGATTGTAATACTTCATCTTTTAATTGTGAATAAACTTTTTTGCCTAATACATAATTGTAAACTGGTTTGCTCACAATATTTAGTTTTAATGTGTCGCTAAGAAGTTGAGCTAATTGTCTGTTTTGTAAAACAGGATTATCTGCTTCGCTAGAAAAAGTAATGGTTTTGGTTAAATTATTTCCTGGAATTATTGCAAAATTGTTTGAGCCAAAACTTCTTGTAACATTAAATTTATTATTGTTATTACTGGCTTCAAAAGTTGCTGCAATTTTATTTTCAAAATATTTTGGGGAAGCTTTAAAACCATTACTAAAATTGAAAGTAACGGCATTCTCATATATTGGAAAACTTGTTCTTTCTGCCATAAACGGTTCTAAATAATCATCCCACGACCAACCTTGGGCATATGTTGTTGTGCTGAATTTAGAGTTAAGTAAATAAATTTTCTTGTTCGATTTTGTTTTTAGCCAATTAAAAACAGATTGATTTTTAAAATTGTCATTTAAAAATGTTGGATCAGCAGTTCCTTGTATTTGAATTGAAGTATCATCTTCGATATAGTTCAATCCAACCAAACTATCACTCAAATATTTTAAAGCAACATAGCATGTTGCAATTTTTAAATTGCTGGCAGGTATAAAAAGTTTTTCTGATTGGTTTGATGTTAGAAATGTATTCTTCGAAGAATCAAAAACACAAATACTTACATGAGCGTTTTGTAATGTATCTGCAAGAGTGTTTGTATCAGATTTATCATTTGGTTTTACTTCATTATTTTGTTGATTATTTTGAGGCTGATGAGAAGTGAATTGCTGTGAATTTTTTGTTGTTTTGCAGCTTATAAAAATAATGCTTATCAATACCCATTTGGTTATGAAAAAGCTTGATTTATTAATTAAATTTCTAAGCATAAAATTTTTGTTCACTTTAAATGTTTACTTTTAAACCCCTCGCATTTTAATATTTTCTTTAAAAATATTGGTTTACAAATTTACATATGCTGCATTTACCTATTTTTGAGTTATGGTAGAACAAAAATTGAACATTGCCTCCTCGCAAGATCAACAATCTTCCAATTTCAACTCAAAACTAATTGTTGAAGTTAACAATCATCATATTGCCATTCTTGAAAAAAATGGGTTATCAACCCAAGCATTCGAATTCTACGAAATTAATGGAACCAATGGTGAGTGGGAAGGAATTTTTAATGCCACAAAAAACCAAAGTAAAATTTTAAGTAAAACTTTTAGCGATACAACAATTTATTTAAATAATTCCGAAACTTTAATTGTGCCTTCTACTAAATATAAAAGAGAAAGTTCTGAAACTTATTTGGCTGCAATTTATGGCGATAACAATAATGTAATTTCTAATGCAGATTTGATTAATATAGTTGATAATCCTGTTTCGGTTTATCGTTACTCTGCAAGTTTAAATCATACCATAAAAAATAACTTTGTTTCTTTTATTTATAAAAATACCTACACCAAAGTGTTAGAGAATTTATTTGGTAAAGAAAGAATGTTAATGGAAATGATTAAGGTACAATTTTACAATAAATCTATGTTGGTGGTGGTAATTTATGATAATAAGTTAATGCTTATTCAAACCTATCAAATCAATTCACCAGAAGATGTTATTTATTATTTGCTCAACATAGTTCAAGAATTTAATTTGAGTGTTAAAAATACTCCTGTTGAAGTTTCAGGGTTAATCGATGTTGCTTCTCGTCCTTTTGAATTACTAGAAAATATTTTTGGAAGATTATCATTAGAAGTAATTGCCAATGATAATTTATTTACAGAACAAATTTCTTCTAACGAAGCACATTGGTATACTCCGTTTTATAATCTTTCTGTATGAGAATTATTTCAGGCAGATTAGGAGGTAGAAGAGTTCAACCACCTGCAAACATGCCCCACACAAGACCTACAACAGATATTGCAAAAGAAGGGTTATTCAATATTCTGCAACATAGAATTGATTTTAATGGGTTAAAAACACTTGATTTATTTGGTGGTACAGGTTGTATAAGTTATGAATTAGCTTCTCGTGGAGCTACTGATTTAACTATTGTTGAGATGGATAGAATTATGCATGGCTTCATTAAAAAAAATATTGAATCATTGCAAATAGAAAATGCAAAGATTTTTAAAATGGAAGTGTTTAGTTTTTTAAAAACATGTTCAGAACAATTTGATTTTATTTTTGCTGGTCCACCATATGCATTAGGCACTATTGATGAGTTGCCTAAAATTATTGTAAGTCAAAATTTAATATCAAGTGAAGGTTTTTTTGTGTTGGAACATACGCCAAGAAACAATTACGAAAAATTTGATGGCTTTAGTTTTGTAAGAAATTATGGTACAACATTATTTAGTTTTTTTATATCTCACCAATAATAAAATACATTATGGCACGCCCTCTTGAAAGTGAATATCCAACTTTCTATAAAAATTATATCGATAAAACAAACGGCGATACAATTAAAGAATTAATTGATAATTATGCCAACGAGTTTAAAGATTTTATTCAATCAATTCCTGAAGAAAAGCAAGATTTTGCTTACGCAACAGATAAATGGACAGTAAAAGATTTGTTGCAACACTTAATAGATGCTGAACGTGTATTTGTTTATAGGGCTACCAGATTTTCTAGGAAAGATAAAACAGACTTACCCGGATTTGATGAGAATGATTATGCCAGAAATGCCCATGCTGGCGAAAAAAAATTTGAAGATTTAACAACTGAATTGGTAGCATTACGAAAAAGTACTGATTTGTTTTTACAAAATTTATCTGATGAGCAACTTGCACAAACAGGCACTGCAAATGGAAAAGAAATTTCAGTTAATGCTATTGCGTTCATAATTTATGGTCATTTGCTACACCATAAAAACATTTTACAAGAAAGATATTTGTAAGCTTTAAAATATTAAATTTGAAATCACTTAAATTTTTATAATGGCATTTTTAATTGCCGATAGTGGCTCCACTTCTTGCGATTGGTGTTTGGTTACTGATAACAAAAAACAAAAAATTAGTACCATTGGTATTAGCCCATATTTTTTATCTGAAGATGCTATTCAAAAGGTATTTCAATCAGTTTTACAAAAAACCAAATCTGTACACATAACACATATTTATTTTTATGGTACTGGTTTAAATAATGCCAATAATGCTTCTACAATAAAAGCTATTTTGAAAATTGTTTTTCCGAAAACTAAAATTGAAATTCAGACTGATTTGTTGGGAGCTGCAAGGGCAATGTTTCAAAAAGAAAAAGGCATAGCTTGTATTTTAGGCACAGGCTCCAATGTTGGTTTTTATAATGGAAAACAAATTACCAAATCTAGTCCTGCTTTAGGCTATGTTTTAGGCGATGAAGGTAGTGGTGCTTATTTAGGTAAAAAAGTATTACAATATTATTTGTATAAAACATTTGATGATGAACTTAAATTAAATTTTGAAAAAAAATATCGGCTCGATAAAACTGCTATTCTTCAACAAACTTACAAGCAACCATTGCCCAATAAATTTTTAGCAAGTTTTACCAATTTCTTATCCGATAATAGAGGTCATTATATGGTTGAAAATATTATTGAAGATGGCTTGCACGATTTTATTTATCAACACTTATACAAAATTGGTGAAAGCTGGACTTATCCTATTTCTTTTACAGGAAGTGTAGCCTTTGCTTTTAAAGATGTGATTAAAGAACTCTTTCATGTTTATGAACTTAAGCTTGGTAAGATTATTAAAAAACCAATTGATGGCTTAATAGAATATCACAAACAATAATTTTGTGTAGCGAAAAAAATGAAATGCGAAAATCACAAGTTGTTTTACTTTTAGGCGGAAATTTAGGCAATAGAGTTCAAAATCTGAGCAAGGCTTTAGAAGCATTACAGCAAGATATTGGAACCGTTCAAAAAAAATCATCTATTTACGAAACTGCTGCATGGGGAATTACAGATCAGCCTAATTTTTTAAATCAAGTAGTTATTATAAAAACCCATTTAACGGCACAAGAAGTTATTAAAAAAATTTTCGTTATAGAAAAGCAATTGGGCAGAGAAAGACTCATAAAAATGGGACCACGACTTATTGATATTGATATTTTATTTTATGATGATAAGATAATTGAAAATAAAAACTTAATTGTTCCTCATCCTAGAATTCAAGATAGAAAGTTTGTTTTAGAGCCTTTAAATGAAATTATTCCTAACTATATTCATCCAATAATTAATAAATCTGTACAATTATTATTACAAGAATGTACAGATACTTTAAATGTGAAAAAGTTTTAACTACTTTAATCAGTTCTACTTCTATTTTTGACTACTAAGTATGAAGCATTCGTTTATTACAGTAGAGGGAAATATTGGTGCAGGAAAAACTACACTTGCCAATTTGTTAGCTGAACGATTTAATGCAAGAACTGTATTAGAAGAGTTTGCAGATAATCCTTTCTTATCAAAATTTTACGAAAACCAACAACAATACGCTTTTCCGGTTGAATTATTTTTTATGGCAGAAAGATATAAGCAATTGAAAGAAATGATACATACTAAAGATTTGTTTCAATCTCTAACCATTTCTGATTATTTATTTACTAAATGTTTACTTTTTGCAAAAGTTACTTTGCCTGAGGAAGAATTTAGATTGTACCAAAAACTATTTGACATCATTTCATCTCAACTTCCTTTTCCCGATATTTTAATTTACCTGCATGCACCAGTTAGTAAATTGCAATTGAATATTAAAAAACGAAATAGAACTTTTGAACAAAATATTCCAGACGAATATTTATTTAGCTTGCAAGAAACCTATACCAATTATATAAAACAGCATAATATTAAAACTATTTTTATTGATGCTAGTAATGCTGATTTTGTAAATAACCCTAAACATTTAGATGTAGTGTTGAATGCTTTGAATAACGATTTTGGCGAAGGGCAACAATATTTTACGTTACCATAAACTACCTTTTTACGTGTAATAAATATTATCTTATCGGTCCAGCTCTGCGAAACTTGTAGTTTCGCATTTTTTATTTGTTGCTTGAAGCAACTTTACAAAACATTCAAGGCTA
Organism: Chitinophagaceae bacterium; assembly: GCA_031430075.1. GTDB lineage: Bacteria > Bacteroidota > Bacteroidia > Chitinophagales > Chitinophagaceae > CAIVPM01. The sequence goes on from JANPAT010000248.1 coordinate 5,129, forward strand.
AAAGCCTTGAAGAGCTGTTAATAAAGGTAGTTGGTGAAGAACACCAACTACGGCGAAGTCCATTTTAGAATCTATCTGCTAGAATAAATTTTACTTCTTCACATGCAACACATACTTCTCTTTAAAATATTCTTCATTAAAAATATCATAAATACTCATCATTTTTGGGCGAGTTTTGCTTTCAGAAATTTCTTGGTGTAAGTCGCCACCTTTTAAACAAATTAAACCATTTGCCATTTCGTTAATACCTGCAGGTTTAATTAGAGGTTTCGACCAAGTCCATAATTCTTTTAAAGGAGCTACTGCTCTGCTTATAGCAAAATCGAATTTTCTGTTTTTTATTTCTTCTGCTCTTGTAAGTTGTGTAGTAACATTTTTTAAATTGATTGCTGCAGCAATTTCATTAACTACTTTAAGTTTCTTTCCAATACTGTCTACTAAATGAAACTCAACTTCAGAAAAAAAAATGGCTAAAGGAATGCTAGGAAAACCACCACCACAGCCAATATCAATAATCTTGGTTCCTTTTTTAAAATTTGCAATTGCTGCAATACTTAAAGAATGAAGTACATGATGTAAATAGAGTTGGTCAATATCTTTTCTTGAAACGACATTTATTTTTTCATTCCAATCTTTATACAAAGGCAATAATTGTTCAAACTGCTGCTGTTGAGTAGGAGTAAATTCTGTAAAATATTTTAAAATGGTTTCCATGAATGTTATTGAATCTAACTATAGACTTATTTTATTTTTTACCACTAGGTTTTGGAGGTAAAGTTGCTTTAGGAATTTTTGGTTTATCTGCTGGATTTTTGAGTAAATCAATTTTACTTTTATCTTCTACAGGTTTGGGTAATGGGCCAACCGGATTTAAATCTTCTGTTTTTTTTGGTACTTTATTAATATCGAAATTACTCTCTGCTTTAATATCAGTATTCTCTTTAAACTGATTAGGCACACCATAATCTTGTGCAGTTCCATTACCAGCATCTTCTAAAACAGTTCCTGTTGTAGGTTGAATGCCCATGATATTATCGTAATTAATATCATTAATTGAAATGTCTGGTTTTGCAAATGTTACTGTTGGGTCAATGCTTTGAATGTTGGGATCATGACTAACTTTTTCATAAAAGTATGCCCATATTGGCATGGCTGCTCTTGCACCTTGTCCATCATAATTGGATGCATTGAAGTGTATAAATTGATCATCGCAACCTACCCAAGAACCTGCAAGCAATTGTGGTGTATAACCCATAAACCATGCATCTGTATTGCTGTTGGTTGTTCCTGTTTTGCCTGCAACATCTCCTGTAATATCGTAACTTAATTTTAAGTTTCTGGCTGTACCATAATCCACAACACCTTTCATCATATTTATTAAATGATAGCTGGTGAGTTCACTAATTACTTCTCTGCGTTGAGGACTAAAAGTTTCTAAAGTGTTACCATTTCTATCAACAATTCTTGTCATAAAAATAGGTTTCACATTAAATCCTCTGCCAGGTAACATACTATAAGCTTGCATCATTTCAAACATAGAAATTTCACAAGCACCTAAAGCTATGGAAGGGTTAGCACCAATTTTTGTTTGTAAACCACATTTATTATTTAAAAAATCTACAAAGAGTTTTGCAGCATTATTTCCAGAAGCATCTAAATTTTTTAAAATATATGCAGTTGCACAGTTACGAGATTTTGCTAGTGATTCTGCCATGGTAATTGATGCTCCACTACAACTTTTTGAAGTGGCTGGAACAGTACCATAAGCACCAAAATTTTGTTGTACATCTTGCACAATACTATTTGGTGTTAAACCACTATGTTCAATTGCAAGGCTATATAACAAAGGTTTAATTGTACTACCAACCTGACGTTTAGTATTGTAATTTACGTGATCGTATTTAAAAGTTTTAAAATCTATTCCACCCACCCAAGCTCTTACTTCGCCACTAATAGGATCCATTGCCATGAAACCAGCTTGCAACATTTGTTTGCAATACATGATAGAATCATAAGGAGTCATTGTAGTGTCTTTTTCTCTTTTGCTATTCCATGAAAATATTTTCATTGGAATTTTTTCATCGAAAGATTTTCTAATTTCTGAATCCCCCATACCATCATTCTTTGAGTTGTACCATCTATCACTATGCCTAATTGCAGCTTCAATTACATTTTCATAACCTTTCCAAACGCTTTTATCTTTTATATTTTGTTGTTGATTGAGTAATTTTTGCATGTAACTCATGTGTTTTGCTACAGCTTCTTCTGCATATAATTGCATACGTGGATTAATGGTAGTATAAATTTTTAATCCATCTTTATACAAGTTGTAATTATCTCCATTGTACTTTTGATGTGTTTCGCACCACTTTTTTAATTCTTCTCCTAAAACCATTCTAAAATATGGCCCCAAGCCATTTGTTTCATCTAATTTTTTGTAATGACCCATATCAATGGGTTGTTGTTTCAAAGAATCAACAACATTTGGTTTTAGATATTTATTGCGAGCCATTTGATCTAAAACTATATTTCTTCTTTCGAGGGAGTTTTTAGGATTTCGACGAGGATTATACAATGAAGGGGCATTTACCATTCCAACTAATAAAGCTGCTTCTTCAACAGATACTCTATCGGGTTCTTTTTGAAAAAAAGTTTTTGCTGCATTTCTTATTCCATAAACATGATCACTATACTCCACACTGTTTAAATACAAAGCAACTATTTCTGCTTTTGTAAAATTAATTTCAAGCTTTACTGCAATAATCGACTCTTTCACTTTCTGAATAACACGTAATAAAAAATTTCTAGTAGCCCAGTTTTCAGTAAATAAATTTTTTGCAGTTTGCATGGTAATTGTACTTGCACCACCATCTCTTCCTAAACCTCTAACTGCTCTTCCAATAGCTCTTAAATCTATACCACTATGTTTGTAAAATCTTTCATCTTCAGTTGCAATTAATGCTTTAACTATATTAGGTGAAATATCTTTATAATCTACATTTACTCTATCTTCTAAATAATATTTACCCATCAAACTTCCATCTTGTGCATATACTTGTGAGGATAATGAGGCTGATGGATTTTGAATATCATCAATTGAAGGCATTTTGCCAAAAACTCCCCAATTGCAGAGCAATAGAAATACTACAAATGCTGCGAAACTTCCAAAGAAAATTTTCCAAAATATTTTTACCGACTTATTCATTCATTAATCCTTTTAAAATTTATTGGGAAAAATACTTTTTAAAAAAGCTTTATATTTTTCCATATTGTTGTTTGCTTTTAAAATCTCTATATTATTTATACTAATGATACTAAAAGTAAATTTAGTTGTTGGCATCCAAGGTAAAATGTTGTTCATTTTAGGCTGAATATATTCAGTGTAATAAATACCCATTGATGCATTATCTAAAGGTCCCAAAAGTATTAAAGTATATTGCTTATTTAGTTTTAATATTTGTGTTATAATATTTTTTGTTGATGGATGAGAAACATTAAAACTATCTAACGATTTTTTTGTTTCATTAATAAAAGCATTTTCTACATCGTTTAATAGCAATACAACATAATGTGGGGCTAATAAATCTTTAATAAATGATTTGCCAATTAAGTTAGAATCTATAGTGTATGCATCTTTTGCTGCTAGGGCTAAAGCATCTTTTAAAAATCGCTCTCTAAAAATTTTGGAGCTATCAAAATTTCCATTACTATCTAAAGTATTTAAATGTGTAATAATTTGTTGCTTTCTGTTTAATACTTCAATCATGGTAGCAGCTTTTTCTTTTAATGCTTTTTCAGCGTTACTGCTAACTATAGTATTTAACTTATTTATTGCTGTGCTATCTTCATTTTTTTTAATGTAATAAATAGCTTCAATTAATGAAAGTTGAGGATTCCAATATTTACCTTTAAAAATACTATCTGCTAGTTTTTTATCTGCTACAGCTTGTTCGTATTTTTCATCAATAAATAATTTATAGATATTACTATAAGTTTTGGTTGCAGTTGTTTTTTCCGGATCAGCAGTTTTTTCTTTAATAATTTTATTTAAAGTGCCATCTCCATAATCTAAATCTAACGCTTCAAGAAGCACATTGCTTTTAAAAGTTTTATTGGTATTTTTATAACAATAAGCTAAATTAAATAATGCTTTTTCGGTGTATGGATTTTCAGGAAAACGTTTTAATAAATCTTCATACGTTACAATTGAAGTTGGACAATCATCTAATACATCACTAAATGTTTTGGCATTTTCGTACAACGCATCTATAATTATTTTATTTGAACCTTCTAATTTTTCTTCAGTTAAGGGAATGGCATTAAATAAATATTCAGGTGTTATTTCAACTTCAACTTCTGGTACTTTTACATCGTTGAATGTTTTGTTACTTTTATCTGGAATATTAGCGGGATCTCCCATATCTAATGTAACAACATCTACAGCATCTGCTTTATTATTTTTTTGAGTAGATGAATTTTTTGTAAAACCTGTTTTATTATCTGTTGCAGTTTGTTTTTCTACTTCAAGTTTACTTGAGATGGCTGCTGCCAGATTCCAATTATCAACATTGGGCCTATTGCCCCAACGTGCTTTGAACTCTTTAATACCTTGAGTTTTTAATGCTGCATTATCAAAATAAAATTCTCCAGGATTTGTTGAAATAGAATTGAAAATTGATGATGTGGTTACATTATCGCTTCCAAAATCAAAACTATTTACATCATCTTTTATACCTTTTTCTTTTTTATATTTATTGTAAATCTTTTTTAAAACATCATTCAAAACTTTGGGCTCTAGTTTTGCAAGTTTTTGTAAACTATCTTGTAAATAAATTGCATCAATATTTTTTGCAATAATTCTTAAGGCTGGTTTTCTGGCATTAATTCTAAATAAAGCACTGCTATCAACAAATTTTATATCTACACTATCATAAAAAATATATGCTGGTTTGTATTTTTTTACACTATAATTTATATCGGCTAAAGCTAAGAAGCTTTTATTTTTTTGTGTAGGATTATCTATTGAAGCAGTAGCACTTTTTAAAAAATAATTTGCAGCATCGTCTTTTTTATTTTGTTGTAAACTTAAATTGCCTGCTGCATAATAAATAACATC
>JANPAT010000249.1:0-1722 GCA_031430075.1 Chitinophagaceae bacterium
TATTGGCATAAAATAATTTATCGGGTCTAGCCCAATAAATTGCACCTAAACACATAGGGCAAGGTTCACAAGAGGTATAAATATCGCAACCAGTTAATTGAAAAGTATTTAAAATATTACATGCTTCACGAATAGCAACCACTTCAGCATGTGCTGTAGGGTCGTTAAACTTTGTTACATTATTAACACCACGAGCAATTATTTTTCCATCTTTTACAATTACAGCCCCAAATGGTCCACCATTTCCACTTTCAACGTTTTCAATTGAAAGTTGAATGGCATTTCTCATAAATATTTCTTCATCATTCATTTCAACAATTTTGATTAAACTTCTATTTTAAAAAGTAATTGATAAAGATATTAAAAAAGTTCTTTCAACTTTACATCAGAATATATTTTAGTAGTTTTATTTTTAAACAAAATTATAAATTGAGAAGTTTAAACTTTAAGCAAAATTCTTTAGATAAGCAAGAAATAAAAATTGCAATTCAAAGGTTAACTGCACTATGGGCTTTTGCTGAAAGTGGTTTAGGTGGTGCTTTGCATGCATTGCAACTTCCATTTACTGGCTTAATTGTTGGAGGAATGGCAATGATTATACTAACATTAATTGCCACTATTTCTCAAAATATTTTTCAAGATGTTTTTAAAGCATTGTGCATAGTTGTAGTAATTAAACTATCCATTGCTCCTTACACACCAGTAACTGCATACATAGCTGTTTTATTTCAAGCATTTTTAGCTTGTATTGTTTACAGCATTTTAAACATTAATCTAATTAGTATTTTGTTGTTTAGCATAGTTGCAATGCTAGAATCTGCTTTACAAAAAATTTTATTGTTGTTGTTTTTTTATGGAAATAATTTAATCGATGCTACAAATAGTTTTATCAATTTTGTTTTAAAACAATTTTCAATTAATCAAGTTAATGGCAGTTTTTGGATTTTGCTTTTTTATGTTATAATTTATTTTATTGGTGGAATTTTTATTGCCACACTTACATATAAAATCATTACCAATCCATTACAACAGCAAATAAAATTTCAATTTAATACAACAACACTTTCGAAAATTAATAGTACTAAAAAAAGAAAGGGTTATTTGTTATTTTTTGTTTTGGCAATTGTTATAACGTTTATTTTATTTTTTTTGAATTATGATAATAAAGTAATTCATCAGCTGATTTCTTCTTTAGCTCTAAGTTTGGTCATCATAAGTTTTTGGTACTTTATTTTAACACCTATTGTTGCAAATATTTTAATCAAGTATCTAAAAAGTAAACAATTTAAATATGAAAAAGATATTTCTACTGTGCTATTATTTTTTCCTTTTCTTCATCAACTTGTGATTTATGCATGGCAAGAAAGCCGTAATTATAAAGGTTTGAAAAGAATTTTTAATTTTAGTAATTTGCTTATTCATGTTACTCTTTTTCATCATAATACATCAACAACTCAATAATTTTTGATGAATTTAATAATTTTCTCAAAGCCAATACATAGTGGCAAAACGTCTGAACTATTTCACTTTTGTAAACAGAATAATCATGTTTCTGGTATATTAATGCCTGAAATGAATGGAACAAAATTATTTTATGATATTGCTAATAAATCATTTTTTAATGCTGAAATTGACAAACTCAATTTTAAAGAAAATGATATAGAAAATATTGGGAAATATAATTTCAGTAAAGCATCATTTGCAAAAGCAAATAACATCATC
>JANPAT010000250.1:0-2113 GCA_031430075.1 Chitinophagaceae bacterium
GTTCCTCCATTAGCTATAATTCCGTCTATAGTGTTTTTGTTATAGGCACCGTTAGCATTCAAGGTAAGTGAGAAATCGGCATTTTTTACAACATCAAAAGCCAAAGTAGCTTCATATCCTTTGTTAGTAACATACGCATTAGAATTAACCCTAAGGAATGGTGTTCCTGTAGAAGGAGACAGAGGCTGATCTAAATACACATCTATCGTTTTTTTGTTATAGTGTTCAAGAGAACCTCTTAATCGACTATTTTTAAACAATTCAAAGTCCACACCAAAGTTATACTGTTTTGTAGTTTCCCATTTCAGTCCTGGGTATCCAAAACTAATATCATAACCCTGTCCATTATTATACGCATTATTAGAACCGGCATAGGTATCCGCAAACCCTGGAGGGTTAACACCATTATAAATACTTCCACCAACAATTCTTTGATTACCAATCGTACCAATAGAACCTCTAAGTTTCAATACTTTTATGGCGTCGATAGATTTTAAAAAGCTTTCTTCTTCTAAATTCCATCTTCCTCCTAATGACCAAAAGATTTCGCTATTTGTCACGGAAGTTTGGAATCTACTAGATGAATCTCTTCTTCCCGAGGCAACAAAACCAAATCTCTTGTTGTAGTCATAATCAAAGGAAGCAAAATAAGAAATTAAATCAACTCTTACTTGAGAAGCCTGAATTCTCGGAACGTGGAAATCATTGGCACCGGTATCCGCTACATATCCTGCTCCGGTATTCGGAACAAACAATAGAGGGTTCAAACCTCTTTGTCTAAAGTTATTAATATGTAATCTTGAATGGTTGTATTCCGTACTACCAACTAAATTGATGGTATGTTTACCAAATGTCTTGTCATATTCCAATTGAAAAAGATTATTAAATAAAAACTCTCTTCTTTGATTAATATCTTCAAAACCAGTAATATTATCCGCCGGAGCGAAAATTAAACCGTTAAATGAAACCGGAAACTCTGCCTGAACGAATCTGTTAGTTAACAATTGACCACCTGTTCTTACTCTGGCAGTAAAATCAGTAGACAATTTATAAGAAAGTTCCGTTGTAACATCAATTCTGGTTTCCTCAGTTAAATTATAGTACGTTTCTAATTTATCTAACAAAAACAATGGCGTATACAGTAAGGTACCATCTGATTGATACAAATCAAATACATCTTGTGAACCGGTATACTCAGCAGGAGATATGTATGGTGCAGAGATATAAGCTCCTAAAACGTAGTTTCTATTAATTGCGCCACCACCTAAGTTGGTAGCCTCATTATTTTTAGAATATCCAAAAGCGGTATTAACCGAATATTTTAGTCTCTCATTAGGAGATTGTCCATTTAGATTGTTTCTAACTGTAAATCTCTTTAAGTTGGTAGTTTTCAGCACCCCTTCCTGGTCAAAATAACTAACCGAAGTAAAGGAATTAATGTTTTTAGAACTGTTTTCAATACTTAAGTTGTTATTAGTGCTTATTCCTTTGTTAAAGAAAACATCAACCCAGTTTGTATCAATATTGTAGGCCGCAATCTCAGCATCTGTAAAAGCGTCACCCGTAGCCGGATTAAGAGCTCCTCTACCAATACCCTGATTTCTTTCAATTCTTAACAACTCTCTTGCATTTGCATAATTGTAATCAGGTGTCTGCAAATCACTTATTCCATAAGTTGTGGAATACCTGAAAGTAGTTTTTGATTCCCCAAATTTTCCTTTTCTGGTTCTAATAACAATTACTCCATTAGATCCCCTTGAACCATATTCCGAAAGTGCTGCGGCATCTTTCAAAACATCGACAGAAGCAATATCATTAGGATTTATGGATCTAAAGTTGTCACTGTTTGATGGAAAACCATCAATTACATATAAAGGATCGCTATTCCCATTATAAGTACCGATAACTCTAATAACAACTGTTGATTTAGCACCAGGCTGACCTGTGCTTTCTGTAATATTAACACCCGCAAGTTGCCCTTGCAATGTATTAATAGCGTTGGCATTTGGTCGGTTTTCAATTGTTCTGGCACTTACAGTAGACTGTGCAGTTACAGCGGTTTTTTTACTTACGTCTCTGTACCCTTGGATTACAACTTCATTAAGTTTAACCC
>JANPAT010000251.1:0-20607 GCA_031430075.1 Chitinophagaceae bacterium
CAATATAAATATTCTTTAAGAAACGATTTTGAAGATGCAGTTAATGAATTTGCTGAGGACGATAAAGTACAAATCATCATTAATGTTGCAAAAAAACACAGTTGGTTGTATAATATTTTACACTCGAGTTATACCAATAAATTGGCTTTTCATACTAAAGTACCTTTAATGGTAATTCATACTTAGAATATTAGCTGAGCTGAAAAGTTTCGTGCAGTTTAGGAATTGAAACATGGTTATAGCCTTTTTTATTTAGTCTATTTTGAAAATCAAATTGTACTTCCTCTTCTCCATGTACTAAAAATATTTCTTTTACTACTGCTTTATTTTGGCAACTTAAAAACTGACATAAATCGTCGTAGTCTCCATGTGCACTCATGCTTCTCATGCTTCCTACTTCTGCAACAACATCATAAAACTCACTAAAAATTCTTACCTCTTTAATGCCATTCATTAATTTTCCACCAAGAGAATTGGGTTCGCAATAACCCACTAATAAAATGGTATTTCTGGCATCACCAATATTATTTTTTATATGATGTTTTATTCTGCCAGCATCGGCCATACCACTTGCTGAAATAATAATACAAGGTTGTTTAAGTTCATTGATGGCTTTACTTTCATTGGCATTTTCTGTAAATATCAATCCAGGAAAATCAAAAGGATCGGAATCAGTTTGTAGTAATTTTTTAACCCTATTATTAAAATATTCAGGATAGCTTTTAACGACTTGAGTAGCTTCTGAACTTAAAGGACTATCAACAAAAACTTTTACTTTAGGTAACCTATTTTCTAAACTAAGTTGATTGAGAGTAAATAAAATTTCTTGTGTTCTGCCAACGCTAAAAGCTGGTATAATTAGTTTGCCTTTTTTCTCAACAATTGTTTTTTGTATCCAATTAAATAATGCATCGGTAGAATTAATTACATCATCGTGCAAAGAATTACCATAAGTGCTTTCTAAAATTATATAATCTGCCTGAGGAAAAGCTTCTGGCGATTTTAAAATAATATCCTTATATCTACCCACATCGCCACTAAAAGTTAATGCAGTAGTTTCTCCATCTTCAATAATTTTTAAGTGTACACATGCACTACCAATAATATGACCAGCATCTGTAAACATGGCTTCTACCCCATCTATAACTTTAAACCATTGATGGTAATCTTGCTTAACAAAAAACTTTGCTGCCCTAGTTGCATCTTCAATATCATACAAGGGTTCATAAAGTGGTAATCCTTGTCGTTCTCTTTTTTTATTAATATATCGGTTATCATCTCTTTGTATTACTGCAGAATCTTCTAATAAAATATTAGCCAACTCATTGGTTGCAGGTGTACAAAAAATTTGTCCAGTAAAACCTTCTTTCACCAACTTGGGTATTAATCCACAATGATCTATATGTGCATGAGAAAGTATCATTACATCAACTGCTGCAGCATCAAATCCTAAATTAGAATTGAGTTCGAAAGTTTCTTTACCCATGCCTTGAAACAAACCACAATCGAGTAAAATTTTATTACCGTTTTTTAAAGTTATTAAATGCTTTGATCCTGTTACAGTTCTTGCTGCACCATGAAAGGTTATTTTCATAAAAATTATTTCGATTTAAAACTCCATATAAAAATAAATTTAGCTACTTCAACTCCTTGCTCATCTTTACCAATAGAAGTACAAGCTACAGTTATGCCTTGTTTGGTTTCAATAGTTTCTTCAATAGCTTTAATTACTTCAGTACCATTATTACAAGTAAAAACTATTGTACCAACTGCTTTTTTGTAAAACTCAGCATCAAGTTTTACTACTAGCATGCTAATGCTTGGTTTTCTTTTATAAATCTGTGCAAAGGCTAAAACACCTGTGCTTAATTCTGCAGCCATACTTAAAACAGCAAAATAAATTGATTGAAAAGGATTTTGATTCATCCACTTGAATCTTACAGAAATTGCTGCAGTGCTAGGTTCTAAGTGAGTAACTTTTAATCCACTAAAAAAAGCCATGGGCAATTTGGCTAAAGTAAATAATGTAAACTTTAATGGATTGGTGATTTGTTTTTTAAATTGATTGAAATTGGGATTCATAGTTAAATAAGAAACTTAAAGTTAAGGTTTGCAGTTATAAAATGAGAGAATTATTTCTTTATTCTTCATGCATCATGCTACATTCATAATGCTTTGCAATTATCTTCGTTACATGAAAATTCAATCTAAACTTCCTCATGTTGGTACAACAATTTTTACTACTATGAGTGTTTTAGCACAAGAACATGCTGCCATAAATTTAGGACAAGGATTTCCAGATTTTATGATGAGCGAAGAGTTAATAGCTTTAGTAAATGAATCAATGAAAGCTGGCAACAATCAATATGTGCACATGAATGGATTGCCTGCTTTAAGAGAACAATTAGCAACTAAATGTTTTAGATTGTATGGCAATAGTGTTGATGTGAATGATGAAATTACTGTAACACCAGGTGGCACTTATGCCATTTATACAGCATTAACAACTGTATTAAATAAAGGAGATGAAGTAATTGTTTTTGAACCAGCTTATGATAGTTATATACCCAATATTGAAATTAATGGAGCCATACCCATTTTAATTTCTTTACAATACCCAACCTATCAAATTCCTTGGAATGAAGTAAGAGCAAAGATTACATCCAAAACAAAAATGATAATGCTCAACAGTCCACACAACCCAACAGGCATGGTGTTGAGCGATGATGATATTATACAACTAAAAGAAATTGTTGCTGCACATGATTTATTTATTTTAAGTGATGAAGTATATGAACATTTAATTTTTGATGATAAAAAACATCTAAGCATATTAAATTATCCTGAATTATTTGAACGAAGTTTTGTTTGTTTTTCTTTTGGCAAAACCTACCATTGTACAGGTTGGAAATTGGGTTACTGCATTGCACCAAAATTGCTGATGCAAGAATTTAGAAAAGTGCATCAGTTTAATGCTTTTAGTTGTAACAGTCCTGTTCAGTTTGCATTGGCAAATTATTTACAAAATGAAAACGCTTATTTAAGTTTAGGAAAAACATTGCAACAAAAGCGAGATTATTTTAGAACATTGATGCAAGAAACGCCATTCAAACTCATTCCATCACATGGTAGTTATTTTGAATGTTATAGTTATGAAGGTTTAAGTGATATGAGTGATTTTGATTTGGCTGTACATCTCACCAAAAGCTTTGGTGTAGCAACTATACCAGTTTCATCGTTTTATAAAAACAAAACAGACAATAAAGTATTGCGTTTTTGCTTTGCTAAAAAAGAAACAACTTTAGAGAGTGCTGTGAAGAAGTTGAAAGGTTTTGAGTTTTAATTTTACTTCCACACCAAACCTAAATCTGCATTTATGTTTTGTAAACCATACTTTGCTAAAACAGATGTAAATCCGGCAAAAACCATTGAAGCAATGGCATAAAGTATCTAAGTTTCCATTTTTTTCATTTGAGGTGAATTAGATAAAGACTGATTAAAGTTATAGACATTTATATTTGCAACCCATTACAAAATGGTTGAATAGTGAACAGAAAGTACAAGTGTGCGACGCAACGATGCTTTATAGTTGCACTGCAGCTTGTTACAAAATAAAATTAATATGTTTCAGAATTTACAAGAAAAATTAGAGTCGGCATTTAAAAATATTAAAGGTCAGGCACGTATTACAGACCTCAACATTGCTAATACTATTAAAGATATTCGTAGAGCATTAATAGAAGCCGATGTAAATTTTAAAATTGCAAAAGAATTTACCGATAAAATAAAAGAAAAAGCTGTTGGCACAAAGGTGTTGAACGCCATTAATCCTAGCCAATTAATGGTTAAGATTGTGCAAGATGAACTAACTGAATTAATGGGTGGTGAACCTGCTGAATTTAATGTAACAGGCAACCCTGCAGTTATTTTGGTTGCTGGCTTACAAGGTAGTGGTAAAACTACTTTTACAGGTAAACTGGCTAACTATTTAAAAACACAAAAAGGTAAAAGTGTTTTAGTAGTAGCTTGTGATATTTATAGACCAGCAGCTATTGATCAATTAACCATTTTAGCAGAACAAATTGCTGTAGATATTTATAAAGAACCCGATACTAAAGATGCTGTACTAATTGCTCAGAATGCCATAAAAGAAGCAAAATTAAAAAACAAAAATGTTGTTATTATTGATACTGCTGGTCGTTTAGCAGTTGATGAAATAATGATGAAAGAAGTGGCTGAAATAAAAAATGCTATTAAACCAACAGAAATTTTATTTGTGGTAGATAGTATGACTGGGCAAGATGCTGTAAACACTGCAAAGGCATTTAATGATAGATTAGATTTTACAGGAGTGGTGTTAACTAAATTAGATGGTGATACTAGAGGTGGTGCTGCCATTTCGATTAAGTACACTGTAAATAAGCCAATCAAATTCATGAGTAGTGGTGAAAAGATGGACACTTTAGATGTGTTTTATCCGGATCGTATGGCTCAAAGAATTTTAGGCATGGGCGATATTACCAGTTTGGTAGAAAAAGCTCAAATGCAATTTGATGAAGAAGAAGCTAAAAAACTGGAGAAGAAAATTAAACAAAACAAATTCGATTTTCAGGACTTCTTAACTCAATTGCAAGCCATAAAAAAAATGGGTAACCTTAAAGATTTAATGGGTATGATTCCTGGTGTTGGAAAAGCAATTAAAGATGTTGATTTAGATAATGATAGTTTTAAAGGCATTGAAGCTATGATAAATAGTATGACTAAAGCCGAGCGTCAGAATCCAGATTTATTAACTCCTTCACGAAAAGCAAGAATAGCTAAAGGTTCAGGAAAAGATATTGCAGATGTAAATGCTTTTTTGAAGCAATTTGAACAAATGAAAGTGATGATGAAATCGATGAACAATATGCCTATGGGAGGCTTTCCTGGAATGAGAGGAATGAGAAGATAAAGTAATGATGAAGGATTAATGATAATTATTTAATGTATCATTGAACATGAAAAATATTTTTTTTGTTACGCTCTTTTGCTTTTCTACAACTCTCTATTCACAAACCCCACTCAAAGACGCAGATATTAATAACATGAAAGCTTTTTTAACAGAAGGCTTTACCATTGCTGAAATGAAGGACATTCTAGAAAATGTTACTTACAAAAAACATGAAAAATGGATGGAGAAAAAAGGGTATACTTTTAGAGAAGAAATTCCATCAAAAACTGCATTGTACTATAAAAAAAATGAACTGGTAGATATTTTTGTTTTTTACTATTCAAATAAAGACATTTCAGAAGTAAAGTTTTCAAGTTCTCCACAAAAATATTATAAAGCATTAAGTGAATTAAAAACAAACAAAGAATATAGAAGTATAACATCTACTCAAAAAAATAATTTAACCGATACAAAAAATTTAACTCTATGGAGAAGTAAAGGATATATTTATTATGCAAATGAAGTGGATTACTATATTGGAATTTATCGTGATTATCCAATAGATTTTGAAAAAAGAATTGAGAAAAAATATTTTCCTGAAATGATTTATATTAAAGGTGGTAGTTTTAATATGGGAAGCGATGAAGACGATGGCTTTACAGATAATAAACCAGCACATCAGGTTACTGTTTCTAATTTCAATATTGGAAAGTTTGAAGTTAAAGTAAAAGAGTATCGTCATTTTTGTTATGCAACAGATCGTAAAATGGTTTCAAAGCCTATAGATGGTTGGGTTGAAGATGGACCTGTTTGTCAGATTTCTTGGAACGATGCCATAGACTATTGTGAATGGTTAAGTATTATTACTGGTAAAAAGTATAGATTACCTACTGAAGCTGAATGGGAATTTGCAGCTAGAGGTGGAACAAAATCGAAAAAATTTGTATTTTCGGGAAGTGATTTTTTAGAGAAAGTAGGATGGGCAATAAAAAAATCTGGTGTAGATATAAGAAGAAGCGGAAGTTTATATCCGAATGAATTAGACATCTATGATATGAGTTCAAATGCATGGGAATGGTGCAGTGATTGGTATGATGCAGATTACTATAACAGATTTAAAACTTTTACTAACCTAAGTACTAATAATTTAACAGGACCAAGTTCTGGAACAAAAAAAGTAAACAGAGGTGGTAGTAGTAGTAAAGAAGAAAAATTTTCAAAAACAACATCTAGAAGTTCAAATTATCCAGATGCAAAATTTGCCAACTTAGGTTTTAGAGTTGTGCTTGAAGATTAAATTAAATATTAAATTTTTCCTTCTAAAAGCTTTGTAGCTACTTTTAAACTCTGTTCATCGTTCACTACTTTTTGCATTAGTTTTTGTAAACCATCTGGTATGGCAGTTTGCTCTTCAGCATTTAATTCATGTACAACTTCATGAAACTCATCTTCATCATCATAATAACCTATAATGAGTTTAAAAACATGGGTTGAATGCAATCGCAAAGAAATTTCTTTATCTTCTTCGTAATGGTGTGTAGTAATAAAAGCCCATTGATCTTGTTCTAAGTAATCGAATAACACTTCTAAATGTGTTTCGGCTAAAGCTTCAGTAATTAATTGTTCTATAATTGCAGCTGAATTTTTTTTTACATCTTCTTCGAATGACATGATAATTTTTTGAGTTGGTGAAAGTAAGTAATTAAAGCGTAGTAGTTAATTTGTTGAATAGTTTATAAGTAAGAAGAGTTTATTGCAATAAACCTGCACTATTATCAATTGCATATCTGGCTTTAAACAGTTTAACCCTTAACTCAACGGTTTTTTGATAAAATTCCAAAGCTTTGTTTTCTCTGGCATTTAATATAAACAAACTGCTTTCACCATTATTGAATCTGAGCAATTCGTTTTGATATAATTTATTGTAATTATCATAAGCTTGTATAGCAGTTTTCAATTGTACTTGTACCAGTACAAACTCATTATAATAGCTTCTGATTTGATTTTCTAATTCCCATTTTTTCAAACTTAAATCTAAGTTGGTTTCTTCTATTTTAAGTTTTGTTCTTTTCAATTCGCCTCTTCCTTCTCTTAAAAATAAAGGCATTTTAAAATCGATACCCCATTTATTATTGTTCTGAAAAAACGCCTGATCTACACTTTTAAAAACAGCATAATCTTGATTTAATAAATTCACTTTAGTATTTAAAGTCGGCAGTAAGTTTTGAGTTTTTAATTTTCGCTCAACGTTTAAAGCATCTAATTTAAAATTGTACGTTTTTAATACAGGATGATTAGCCAATGATTGTTCGGTGTATGAAGTAAGATTTGAAGTAAATTTTAAGTCGGTAAATAGGGCTGTGTTTGGAACTACATTTTCAGCAAGTGCATAGGCTGAATCGTTTTGCAACCACAAATAATTTGAAATCTCTAAAACAGCGTTCAATAAATTCAGTTGTGCATTATTCTGAAGTATTTGTAAATTTTGTAATTGTGTAAATGCTTCTAAAGTATCCATCACACTTTTATCTCCATTACGTTCTGCAATTTTTAATAAGTGCAATCTTTGGTTACTGATACTAACATACTTGCTGAACAATTGATACAACTGATAATCTGCAGCCCATTTGGCATAAGCAACATACGCATCAAATAATAAATTATTGATGGTTTGTTTTTGTTCTTGTAATGACTGCTGTACAAAAATTTTATTCTGTTTTAATACTGCTCTTCTTTTATCAATTATTAATCCTTTGGCAAGGGGTAATTCTATACCAAAATAACTTGAACGACCAGGTGTAAACTCAGCATTCAAATTGCCACCACCATTATCTTCAACACCAGTTTTAATATCACCAACTGGTAATGGAATTTTTAGTTCTGGGTTGAAATAATTGTAGTAATTTTTGCCATCAAAAGTTTTTTGAGA
Organism: Chitinophagaceae bacterium; assembly: GCA_031430075.1. Classification (GTDB taxonomy): domain Bacteria; phylum Bacteroidota; class Bacteroidia; order Chitinophagales; family Chitinophagaceae; genus CAIVPM01. The sequence goes on from JANPAT010000251.1 coordinate 7,860, forward strand.
TGCATCAATATTAATACTGGGATCAAAATTTCCTTTTGCACTTAACAAATCTGCTTCTGCTTTTTTAACTTGAATATTGGCTTGTTTTGCAATGGGGTGATACGTTTTAACTAAATTAATAAACTCCTCTAAAGTAAATATTTTTTCAGGCAAGGCTTGGCTTGTACCATTATAATAAAATGATAATACTAAAAAAGCAAGTACAAGTTTTTTACAATTCATTTTACTTTTTTTCTACAACTTTTGATTCTTTGTATTGATAATATTCTGGTGGAAATCCATTAATGTTTCTCCAAATTTCATATCCAATAGGTACATTTTTAAGTAAGGCAATGCCTTGTGCACCTGTACCCATTTGTAAAGCTTTGGGCCATTTTTTTTCATTTGCAGCAGTATCTTCGGCTACTAAAATTCTGAACTTTCCATTAGTGCTAATATTAGATTCAATTGCTGCAACAACACCACCAAAAGTTCCATAGCTTGCATTTGGCCAACCACTAAAAACAATTACTGGAAATCCATCAAAAATAAATCTTACTTTTTGTCCTTTGTTTATTAAAGTCAAATCCATTGGTTCAACAAATAACTCAACCGCTAATGCTATTTTTGTTGGAACAATTTCTGCAATCATTTCAGCTTCTTTAATAAACTCATTAATCCCAGCTTTTTTTGCTTTAATTATTTGTCCATCTTGGGGTGCAAGAATATAGTACAACTGATTTCTAATATCATAACTTGCATAAAGGTTTTTTAGTTTAGCTACTTCTGCATCTGTAGTTGATGCATCTGAAATTGAGCTAAATTTTTCGCCTTGAGTTTTTGCAATTTTATCGTTGAAGTCTTGGTAAATGCTGTTCTTTTCTATTTTTAAAACTTGTAACTCTTGTTTGCTTTGTAAATATTTATTTTCGGCACTTACTTTTTTTGCAAATCCATTTTGATAATTCACTTTTCTTTTTTCAAAATCAATTAAAGAAATGGCTCCACTATCTAACATTATTTTACCAGCATCTAATTGCCTTTTATAAACATTAAAATCATTTATAGCAGCTGTGATATCCATGCTATCACTAATTATTTTTAAAAGCTGTTGTTGAATTTTATTATCAATAGATTGAAGTTTTAAATCTCTATTCTGTAATATGGCATCAAGCTGAATGGTTGCTGTATTAACTTTGCCCATGTAACCTGCTGCAGATTGTTGTTTAGATATTATTTGTTCTTGTGTTCTGCTCAATAAATTAGGATCAAAGTATTCTACTTTAACCTCAGACAATTTTAAAATAGTATCGCCAGCTTTTACCAAATCGCCCTCTTTGATATACCATTTTGAAACTCTACCTGCAATAACTGTATTAATTTGTTGTGGTCTTTCTTCCTGTCGTAAAGTTGTTACTGCACCACGAGAACGAATATTCTGTGTCCAAGGTAATAGTAACACAACAATAGTAATACCCAGAATAGCATAAACCCAACGATTTACTTTGCTGGTTTTATTAATTCGATATATTTTTTTATACGATTTTATTGTTGAATGTTCAACAGCTTCATCAATATTTTCATGTATAAATCCTAACATACTAATTAGTTTATTATTTTACCCTCTTTTAATTGAACATATAAATCACTTGCAGCAATAGCATCTTTATCATTTGATATGATGATGATAGTTGCCTTGGTTTCGTTTTTAAGATATCGCAAAACAGTTTCTTTTTCAATTACATCTAAATGATCAAATGGATCTTCAAGTAGCAATAATCGATGTTTACCCAACAATGCTCTAACCAGCAAAATTTCTTGTTTGATATTCGATGAAAGCCTTTGCCCAAAAGGATCTAATACTGCATCGTAACCTTTTTGATGGCTCTGAATAAAATCTGTTAAACCTAATTGATGACTAATTAAACTAACATCTTCAACTTTATGATCTGGGTTACCCATAGTTAAATTTTCGTACAAAGTGCCATTAAAAATATCTTGTTGATTAAGTAATATACCTGTTAAAGAACGTAAACTTTCTAAGTTATAGTTTGAAATGGGTACATCATCTATCAATATAGAGCCTTCATAATTATGATATTCTCCTGTTAATAATCTTAACAAAGAAGACTTACCTGAACCTGAAACACCATCAACACAAACTAATTGACCTGGTTCAATTTTTAATGAAATATTATTTAACGAAAAATCTCCAAAAGCATATTTAAAATTTACGTTATTTAATGTGATAGAAACGCCTTTATTAGAATCATTCAAGTTAAGTGTACCATTTATTTCAGATTCACTTTCAATTATCGTATCAATTTTTTGAATTGAGGTTAATGCATCATAAATTTTATCGAGATTAGAAATCAGTTTTTCAACAGAAGAGATTATAGCAAGAATAACTATGTCAACAGCAATAAACTGACCAACATTAATTTGCTGATTCACTAACAAAACTGCACCCACTGTTAACATGGCACCAGTAATAATTATTTTAAAAGTGATTAAACTCCAAAATTGAGTAAGCAATACTTTAAAATGTGAAGTACGAGAATCTAAATAATAACCAATTAATTCATCTGTTTTTTGAATATGCAAATCTGTTTTCTTACTAAACTTAAACGACTTAATTACTCTCGACATTTCTTCTAACCAACTTGCAATAGCATATTTATAATTACTGGCTATAACACTTGTTTCAAACCCTTTTTTTGAAGTATAACTTAAAATAACAACTACACTAAAAATTAAGAATAAACCAAAGCCAATAAATATAGAGTGATAAAATGTTAATAGCATTAAACCAAAAAATATTTGAATGATAGCTGTTGGAATATCGAGCAAAAGTTTATCAATACGTTTTGCTAATGATGGCACATCGAAAAATCTATTCACTAATTCTGGTAAATAAATACCATCAAGTTTTTCAATATTTAATTTGGGTAGTTTATCGGCTATTTCTAAAGTATATCTTGTAAAAATTTTTTGTTCAACTTTTTCAATAATTTGCATTTGCCTTACCTGAACAAGACCATTACAAAAAACACCTAAAACAACAATAAAAATTAACACCAAAATTGAAGCAGATATTGAACCAGCCATTACAAAGCTTACAATAGTTTGTATACCCAGTGGTAATATCAAAGAAATAAAACCATTCAAAATAGCAAAAAAGTAAATACTGGAAATATCCTTCTTATCTAGCTTCAAAATTTTTAATAACTGTATTGAAGCTTTTAAAAAACTATTTTTATTTTCTTGCTTCATACTTTTATTTTGGAATGTTGCAAACATATTTTAATCTTTTTTTAATAAAAATAATTGGTGTTAATAATTTCACAAGAATGCCCAAGTTGATTATTTTTTCTTAAACTCATCAGTAAAATGCTCATTATGCTTTTCGTTTGCAAATTTTTCGGCATTATATTGATGAGAATTTCCTTTGGGTATTGATAGCGTTTGCCATTTTTCGTTACATATCATTTTACCAATAAAAACTATTTGACCCACATGATAACTGTAATGACATAATTGTCGGTTAATAGCTTCGGTAACTGTTTGTCCTTGATTTCTGATGTAAATTATTTTTTCTAAATCAGTTTCTGGCAAACTATGTAAAGCATCAAATAAGCATTGCCAACCAGTATTCCAAAGGGTAATCATTTGTTTTTTTGTTTGAATATCATTTTCAAATTCTTGCTCACGATTTCGCCATTCTTTTTCACCATCAGTTGTTAAAAAATTGGTCCAACGAGAAAGCATATTACCCTGCAAATGTTTTACAATTGTTGCAATACTATTGCTCTCTGTATTGTATTGCCAAAATAATTTTTCATCTTGTAATTGAGCAAAAGTTTTTTCTCCTAGTAATTTGTAGTATTCAAATTGCTTAATAGCACTTGTTAAAAAATTATTATTCATAGCTAAGATTTTAGAAAAACATTTTGTTGATTTATTTTGTTAGATGATTTATTTTGTTGATATACTTCTAATAATTTTAATACAGCTTTTCTACCTTCGTTACCTAAACAAATAGAAAAATTATTTACATATAAATCTATATGCTTTCTCATCACTTCTTCTTCCATTTCTTGAGCATGCTGATGTACAAAATCTGCAACAAATGGGTAATGTTCAAATGCATATTCAATACTTTTTTTGATCAGCTCATCTACAAGTAAACTTAAATTTTTATCAATTCGTTTATGAGCAACAATAGCCCCTAAAGGAATAGGTAATTGGAATTTTTCTTCCCAAAAAATTCCCAAATCTTTTACTTTAAATAAGCCTTTTTGCTGGTAAGTAAACCTATTTTCATGAATGATAACACCAAGAGCATTTTTATTTGCTACAACATAATCTTCAATTTCATTAAAGGCCATGAAGATTTTATTTATTGCATGGGGATACGCTAATGAAAACAATAAATGAGCAGTTGTATTTTCTCCTGGAATAGCTATTTGATAATGTTGAATGTTGAATGTTGAATGTTGAATGTTTTTTGCATCATTCTTAATTCTTAATTCAGAATTCATAATTAATAAAGGTCCAACTCCTTTACCCAATGCTCCTCCACTTTCTAAAACCTGATAGTTATTTAAAAGCAAAGGCAACACAGCATAACTAATTTTTGTAAAATCAAATTTCTCTTGTAATGCCCATTGATTAAGTGTTTCAACATCTTCTAAAGCTACTTCAAAATCTAATCCTCGAGTATCAATTTTTTTATTGACTAAAGCATCGAAAATAAAAGTATCGTTAGGACAAGGTGAGAAAGCAAGCGTCATTTTATGTACAATTTACGATGTTAGGTGTACGATGTATTTTACTAAATATTTATTCAAATTATCTAAAGCTAATTTCATTTTCCATTTTGTTTTATCTCTTTCGCCAATATAATTTGATATAGAACGAATTTGTAAATATGGAATTTTATAGCTGTTGCAAACATAATGCAGTGCAGCACCTTCCATTGTTTCGATACTGGGATTATATTTTTTGATGAGTTGTTGTATGTGATTGTTATCTGTAGAAATTTGATTAACAGTTACTGCTTTTACTATTGGCAAATCAAGATGATTATATTTATTTATGGATGGATTATGCAGTGCTTTTTTAATGAATGGTTTGGTGTTAGATTTTACTAATTTTAAATCGAAAATATCTTTCCATTTTCCATTTTCTGCAACACCTAAATCGCCAAAATATTCTTCCTCAACCAAAACAGTTTTGCCTAATAAAATTGTGGTTTCAAAACAGCCTGCAATACCTGCTTGAATAATAAAATCAGGTTGTTGTTCGTATATGATTTTTGAAAGATTTACTGAAGTTGCTAAAACTCCAACTCCTGTTGTAGCAAAAATTATTTCTTTATGCTTAGTAAATTTAATTTTTTCTTTTGCTACATTTAACTCAAAATCTGTTGCTGATATGATTAGTATTTTCATGAGTTTGAGATGAGTTGAGAATTTTTATTTATCTTAACACCATTTGCCTATCTGCATCTAATCTTAATAAAATAAAAATTAGAATAGTAAAAGTTACTAATGAAGATCCTCCATAACTTACTAATGGTAGTGTAATACCTGGTGATGGAAATAAACCAATGGTCATTAAAATATTTAATGCAATATGAAAAAATAAAATACTGGCAACACAGTAAGCATAAACTCTACTAAATGTACTTCTTTGCCTTTCTGCCATTCTAATAATTCTAAACAAGAAAAATAAATAAATGCCCAGAAATACTATGGAGCCTACAAAACCAAATGCTTCACCTAATGATGTAAAAATAAAATCGGTATTTTGTGCTGGCACATATCTTCCACGAGTTTGAGTTCCTTTTAAAAATCCTCTTCCAAAAAATCCGCCAGAACCAATGGCTATTTTACTTTGTCGTACATTATAATCATCAGGTTTACGTATTGGTTTACTGCCTTCAGCTGCTTGATGTTTGTTTTGTGTACAATCATAATCTCCTCCAAATGCACTATAAATTCTTGCACTTTGGTGACACTCAAAAACATTATTAAAAACAAAAGGCACAGCAAATTTTTGAAAGCTAACACACACAATCCAAACACCAATAATAAAACGCAACAATGTTTTATTACGTTTCATTTGTTTTCGAAGTACATAAATTAGTATTGCTGCAAGAGTAGTAAGTGAGATGGCTAAAGTATTAGGCTCAACAATAATCGAAGCTATTAATAGCACTCCAACTGCAGCACCAATAATCATTAAAGTTGGTGGTAACCCTTCTCTATACATTACAATAAAAAAAGAAGTGTACACCAATCCTAAACCTAATTCGTGTTGTAAAGTGGAGATTAATAATGGAAATAAAACCAATCCTATAGCTATAGCTTGAGGCTTTAGTTTATCGAAATTGGTTTCTTGTCGAGATAAATATTTAGCTAATGCTAATGCTGTAAATATTTTACATAATTCTACTGGTTGCAAGTTAAAACCAGCAAACAAAGGAATCCAGCTTTTTGAACCATTTACTACTTTACCAATTACAAATGTTGAGAGCATTAACACCACTCCTAATGCATAGGAAAGGTTTGCAAATGCAGTAAATAATTTACTGTCCGATAATAAAATAAACAATGCAATAACTAAAGAAATACTAGCAAAAATAAGTTGTTTACTATAATTTGTTTTTCCGCCAATTAATGCTTGAAATAAATCTGTTTCTGGCTTATACTCTACCATAAAAATACAAAGAATACCTATGGCAACAAGCAAAATATAAATCCATGCAGACATCCAATCTACCCCTTCACTAACTTTTGCTTTTTTATATGTGTTCATTAAAAATAATCTCTACATTTAAAATATTAATGTGCCACATCATCTTGTTTAGACTCCTCTATTATTGGCTCTCGAAGCTCAACAGGTTTTGATTTTTTTCTGGCTTTCATGTTCAACATTTCTACTAAAAAAGAAAACGCCATAGCAAAATATACATAATTTTTTAAGTGCAAACCATGTGCTTTTTCACTGTCAAATCCTTCAACCAATAACACCAATCCTATCATCACTAAAAATGATAAGGCCAACATTTTTATTGTTGGATGCTGATGTACAAAATTTGAAATTGCAGCACTAAATAAAAACATTACAATCATTGCAATTACAACAGCAGCAATCATAATTTCAATGTGTTTAGCAGTTCCTCCTGCAGTAATAATACTATCAAAACTAAACACCATATCAATTAATATTATTTGAAAAATAGCTTTTGAAAAATTTAATGGTTTTGTTTTTTCGCCTAAATGCATTTCTTGTTCTCCTTCAAGTTTATGATGAATCTCCATTACAGTTTTATAAATAAGAAACAAACCGCCAGCTATCATTACTAAGCTAGCCAAATCGAAACCCCTACCAAATAATACAAATAATGATTTACCTTTTTGCTGTAACAACCAACCTAATCCTAAAAGTAATATTGAGCGAAGAATAATTCCAGAAAACATCCAAGTCCATCTAGCTTTAATTCTTAATTGTTCAGGCAATCGATTCATGATAATAGAAACAAAAATTACATTATCAATGCCCAAAACAATTTCTAAAACTACTAGTACTAAAAAACTAATAATACTTTCTGATGTAAATAAATGTTCCATAATTTCAAATATAAATATTGTGTGATGTGTTACTAAAAATCTTTTAAAACCTCTTTACAAATATTTTTTGCAATAGATGGTCCTTCATAAATAAATCCAGTCCAAACTTGTACTAAACTTGCTCCTAAAATAAATTTATCTTTAGCATCTTGTCCATCAAAAACACCTCCACTTGCAATAATAGGAATATTAGGATTTTGTTGATGAACGTATTTTAAAATAGCATCGCTTTTTACTTTGATAGGTTTGCCACTTAGTCCTCCATTTCCAATTGCATCAATTTCTATTTTCGATGTTTTTAAATTATCTCGACTGATAGATGTGTTTGAAGAAACTATACCACTAATTCGAAGATTTCGTGTTAACTCTATTATATCATCCAACTCCCGAAAAGATAAATCGGGTGCTATTTTTAACAAGATGGGTTTTGAATTTGATTTTGAAATATTAAAATTTTGCAATTCACTTAAAATTATAGTCAATGCCTCTTTGTTTTGCAAAGCCCTCAATCCTGGAGTGTTGGGGCTACTTACATTAACCACAAAATAATCACTTACTTCATGTAGCCCATTAAAACAGGTTAGATAATCTTTATGAGCATTATCATGTTCAGTTGTTTTATTAATTCCAATATTAGAACCAATAATTAATTCGCTGTTTGCATTCTCGTTTTTCCATTCACTTAATCTTTTTTTAGCAGCCTCAACCCCTTCATTATTAAAACCCATTCTGTTAATGAGTGCATAATCTTTAGGCAAACGAAATAAAGTGGGCCTTGGGTTGCCAGGCTGAGCTTTTGGCGTTATGGTACCAATTTCAATAAAACCAAAACCAAGGGCTTCTAATTCCTTTAAATATTCAGCATTCTTATCAAACCCTGCAGCTAAGCCTATTGGGTTTTTAAACTTCAAACCAAATACTTCTTTTTCAAGTGCAGGATGATTGATTTTGAAACTTTTTTTTAAAAGCTGATGAATTAATGGCACTGAGCAACCTGTTTTAAGCAGTTGCATAGAAACTTCATGTGCCTTATGTGCCGATAAAGTAAACAAGAGGCTTCTAATAATTGCATACATAAAGCAAAAGTAAAATAAGTTTAATGCAAACCTAATTTGTAACAGAGCTTTTATTTAAACTAAGTTTTTACTTTATTTATAAACATTTAAAAATAATATGATTTGCTTTTTTATTTTTATGCTATGAAAATCTGGATTCAAATTATTTTCAATAAGTATTTACTATCATTTGTTTTTATGATAGCTTGGATTTTGTTTTTTGATGAAACCGATTTTTTTATACAACAATCTAGATTAAAGGATTTAGAAGACCTTAAAACTAAAACAACCTATTATAAAAAGGAAATTGAAATAACTCAACAAGAGTTATCCGATATTCAAAATAACCCAGAGGCATTAGAAAAATTTGCAAGAGAAAAGTATTTTTTGAAAAGAGATAATGAAGATATTTATATAATAGAATATCCACAACCATAAAAAATTAGGTCTACACAATATAAGTTATCCACACACGTTTATATGGTACATTCCGCATCTACCCTTCGAAAGCTGTAATTTCATCACAGCTAATTCAAACAGAGTATGCGAAAATTTTCACAACAACAACTAATGCAGTTTTTGTACGATGAGGCGTCGCCCATATTAAAAATGGCGATTAATAAGGCTTTGCTTAACGACAAAGAATTATTAAAAGAAATCAATTCATTAAAAAGAACAAAAAAGCAGCTAGACCAACTTAAAGAAAAACCTTTAAGCCCTAGTAAAAAAACCATTGATACTATTTTAGAATATGCAAAACAAACTGCAGTTAAAAAATAGTATTCATTTTTTTACCAAATCAGATTGATATAGTAAAAAATTTACTTCTGCACTCTATAAATACGATTGTTTTAATATTGCAAGTATTAACTTAACAATATGCAATCATCTTATGTACAATATTCAGTAGCCAATGCTATTGGAACAATTGAGTTTTACACAGAACAGCACAACTCTTTACCAGCAAGCATTCTAGAGCAATTGGCAAATGCTTTTAACACTGCTGCAAACGATGAATTATGTAAAGTCATCATACTAAAAAGTGGTGGAGAAAAAATATTTTGTGCAGGTGCTAATTTCGATGAATTAATTGCCATAAGCAATGAAGAACAAGGCTTACAATTCTTTAGTGGTTTTGCAAAAGTGATTAATGCCATGCGTAAATGCCCCAAGTTTATCATCGGTTCTGTACAAGGTAAAGCAGTAGGTGGTGGTGTTGGTTTAGCTAGTGCATGTGACTATACCATTGCCACAAAATATGCCCAAATTAAACTTAGTGAGTTAGCAGTAGGTATAGGACCTTTTGTAGTTGGACCAGCAGTTGAACGTAAAATTGGTACTTCTGCAGCATATGAATTAGCAATTGATGCATCAAATTTTAGATCGGCACAATGGGCAAAAGAAAAAGGATTGTTTGTTGAAATTGTGGAAAACATTGCAGAATTACAAGCTAAATCCGAGGCTTTAGCCAAAAATTTATCCACACAAAATCCCGAAGCAATGGCCGAAATTAAAGCTGCTTTTTGGAGTGGCACAGAACATTGGGATACACTTTTAATAGATAGAGCAGCAATTAGTGGCAGATTAGTGTTGAGTGAATTTACAAAAGAGTTTATTCAGAAATTTAAGTCATAAAAAAAATATTTAATATTCAAAGTAGTCAATCGACTACTTTTTTTTGCATTTCATTTTACACCACCACTAATCAATATCATAAAAATTGTTATTTACAATTCCTTAGGTTTGCTACTCACAAAATTTGAGTTATGAAAAAAATATTGGTTTCATTATCACTTGTTTTAGTCATGTTCCGAACTTATGCAGATGAAGGAATGTGGTTGCCTATGTTATTAGGACAACAAGTATATAACGACATGGTTAAAAAAGGTTTGAAACTTAAACCTGAACAATTGTATAGTGTTAACAATGCTTCTTTAAAAGATGCTATTGTAATTTTTGGTGGAGGATGTACCGGTGAAATTGTAAGTAATCAGGGTTTAATTTTTACCAATCACCACTGTGGTTATGGTGCTATTGCAAAAGCTTCAACAGTTGATCATAATTATTTAAGAGACGGTTTTTGGGCTGCAGATAAAAGTCAGGAAATTCAAACAAGTTTAAGTGTTCAATTTTTAAATAGAATTGAAGATGTAACTAAAAAAATGGAAGATGGTTTAGGTAGTTTATCTGGTGCCGAACGCAATACTAAAATGCAGCAAATACAAGCCGACATTATTAAAGAAGCTACTGGTGGCAACGAATTTAAACGTGCGGTGGTGGCTAGTATGTTTAAAGGCAACCAATATTTTTTATATGTTTATGATATACAAAAAGATATTCGTTTTGTAGGAACTCCTCCTGAAAGTATTGGAAAATTTGGTGGTGATACAGATAATTGGGAGTGGCCAAGACATACAGGAGATTTTTCTGTTTTTCGTGTTTACACAGGTAAAGATGGACAACCTGCAAACTACGATGCTGCTAATGTTCCAATGACTCCAAAATACTTTTTACCTGTAAGTATTAAACCATTGAAAGATGGAGATTATAGCATGATTTATGGTTATCCTGGTAGCACCAATCGTTATGAAATTAGTGATGGGGTAAAATTAAGTACAGATATCAATAACCCATCTTTAGTGAAGTTGAGAGACATGCGTTTGAAATATATGTATGCCGAAATGATTAAAGATCCTGCAGTGAAATTGCAATTAGCATCTTCATATGCTGGCATTGCAAACTATTGGAAATTTTTTGATGGCGAAACCAAACAATTATTAAAGTATGATGTGTTTGGCAATAAAAAGAAATTTGAAAAGGAATTTAATAATTGGGCAAAAGGAAAATCTGAATATGAAAATATCGTATCGGATTATGCAAAAAATTACGAAGCTTGGAGGCCTTATGCAAAACATCGTCAATACATCAACGAAGGTATAATGGGCTCTCCATTATTAGCTTTTGCTGGCTCATGGATGAGTGTAGAAAATGCATTGAATAAAAAAGATGCTAAACCTGAGGATATTGAAAAAGCCATTAAAGCTGCAGATAATGCCAGAAAGAATTTCTTAGAGAATGAAAACAAAAAAAGTGATCAGAAAATTGTAGCGAATGTTTTATCGATGTTGATGACAGATGTTGATGCTAGTCAACAACCCAAAGATTTTTATACAGATTTATTTAAGAATAGCAGCATAGAAGAAAATCCATTTAAAAAATATGCAGCCGAAGTATTTGAAAATACTATGGCTTTTGATGATGCAAAATGGAAAGCATTTACAGCTAAACCAACTGTTGAAGCCTTACGTCAGGATATAGCATTTAAAACAGCAACAGCTTTTTTAAATAATTATAATAAAAATTATGCAACTAAGTTTTCTGCTTTCAACACAAAAAATAATGAGTTAGGAAAAGCATATTTAAAAGGCATAATGGAAATGGATCCTGTGAAAGCTAAGATGATGTATCCTGATGCTAATTTTACTATGAGGGTAAGTTATGGCAATGTAAAAAGCTATTATCCTAAAGATGCGGTGAAGTATGATATTGTTTGCACGATGAAAGGTGTAATGGATAAATATGTAAAAGATGATTATGAATTTGATTTGCCACAAAAATTTATTGACCTATACAATGCCAAAGATTTTGGCAGATATATTGATCCAAATTATAAAGATGTTGTTGTAAATTTTATTACAACAAATGATATTACTGGAGGCAATAGTGGAAGCCCAGTAATAAATGGCAAAGGCGAATTAATTGGTTTGGCTTTCGATGGTAACTACGAAGCTTTAAGTCATAAATTGGCTTTCGATAAAGATTTAAACAGAACTATTTGTGTTGATGTTAGATATGTTTTATGGTGCATTGAAAAATTAGGAGGTGCAAAACATATTGTTGATGAATTAAATATTATAAGTAAGTAATAATTACAAGTCATTGCGAGGCACGAAACAATCTATAAAAAAAGAGCAGAAAATTTTCTGCTCTTTTTTTATGTGTTAGTCACTGCGAGGCACGAAGCAGTCTCCCAAATACTTTATAAAAAAGTAAATGAGACTGCTTCGTACCTCGAAG
>JANPAT010000252.1:0-2490 GCA_031430075.1 Chitinophagaceae bacterium
ACTCTTCTGTTTAAATAACCTAATTCACGCAACCTTCCTTCCAAAATTTCTCTATTATAAACCGATACTTGAAAGATGGTTAAATCTGCCCAAAAGTGAACAGTAGTACCCGTTCTATCGCTTAATCCAGCTTCACGAACAGCATATTTAGGAATACCAGTTGAATACTCTTGTTCAAATATTTTTCCTTCACGTTCTACCTTAACGTGTAGTTTAGAACTTAGTGCATTAACACAACTTACACCTACGCCGTGCAAACCACCAGAAACTTTATAAGTATTTTTATCAAACTTTCCACCAGCGTGCAACACAGTCATTACAACTTCTAATGCACTACGTTTTTCTTTGGTGTGCATTGCAGTTGGAATACCACGACCATCATCGCTAACACTTATAGAATTATCGAGGTGAATATTTACAATAATGTTTTTACAATACCCAGCTAATGCCTCATCAATTGAGTTATCAACCACTTCATAAACTAAATGGTGCAATCCTTTTGAGCCAATATCGCCAATATACATGGCAGGCCTTTTTCTTACAGCTTCTAAGCCTTCTAAAACCTGAATACTATCGGCTCCATAATTCTTATTTTGTGCTTCGTTAATCTTATTTTGTGCTTCGCTCATAATACCTATTATACTTGAATTTGAAAGTTATTTTGATAGTAGCGAAGATAAGGGAATGAGGGCAGTAAAGGCACTTGAAAATGGCTTATTTATGCACAAAAAAAATCCTACAAAAATGTAGGATTAAAAATATTTTTTCTGATAGAAATTAATCTGCCTTTTCTTCGGTTTTAGTTTCTTTTTTTGGAGCTTTTTTAGCAACTTTTTTTGGAGCTTTCACTTCTACAACTTCTTCTACTTTAACTGCAGGAGCAACATGTTTACTTACAGTTTTTTTTAATCTACTTTTTCCAAAAGAACCTTTAAATCGTTTTCCTTTTGCAGTTTTTTTATCGCCTCTTCCCATTTGTATTAATTTATTTGTTATTGATGTTTGCGAAAATAAAAAAATCCTTCCTATTTCAAGAAGGATTTTTTTAATGTTTTTGTAAATTGCTTAGATTTTAGAACTTAAATCCTTACCAGCCTTAAACTTGGCAACTTTTTTTGCTTTGATTTTGATTGTAGCACCAGTTTGTGGGTTACGACCAGTACGAGCAGCACGTTTAGAAACTGAGAAAGTACCAAAACCAACTAAAGTTAATTTACCACCAGCTTTCAAAGTTTTTTGTACAGCAGTAGTAAAAGAATCGATAGCGGCATTAGCTTGAGTTTTTGTAAGTCCTGCATCATCTGCAATTTTTGCAATTAATTCAGCTTTGTTCATACTTATTTTTTTTATTAGTTAATTAACAACAACAAATATATATGCTTTACAATATTTACAAATTATTTTTAGTCTATTACTGATAAATAAATTTTATGAAAGCCTTATTACATAAGGCTTTTAATATAACTTATCTTAAATTTTTATCGAAATATTAGTCTTAGCATTTACGAAAGCCTTTACCATAAAGGGTTTCATAAATATTGCCTGAAAGTTAAGCTATCAGCGAGTTTGAGTGTTTTGTAGTATAATCTGTATAAAATAAAATTTGAAAATCTTTCCACAGTTAATGCACAATTTGCATTAGTGACCTAAAACCTATCATTTTATCTCCAAATAAAGCTAAACCCTCTTGCCTTAATCGTGGAGCAAACTTTTCAATGTATTGATTGTATAACCCTTTTGAATCGCAATAATATTGAATTGCATAAGTAGGCCCCTCTTCTTCATCAATTTCTAAGAGTCGTACAAATTGATATTTAGTAAAACATTCTGTAGCCATCACATCATTTAAATGCTGCTCTTGCATCCAGGTTAACCAGGCCACATGTACACTCCATTGAAGTTTAATGGTAACATTATAAATAAACATATATTGAATTAAATTGTTTCGACAAGAGTTTGTAAATGATCGAACTCAACAGAAATTTGAATACCTGATTTCAAATTTTTCAATAAAAATTTACTTTCTTCCAATTCTTTACTTCCTAAAATGGCAACATAAGGAATTCCCTTTTTTTCTGCGTATTTAAATTGTTTATCGAATTTGGCATTTTCTAAAAAAAGTTCACCTCCTATTTCCATTTCTCTTAGTTGTTGTAAAATTTGAAAGGCTTTTTTACTTTCGTTTTCGCCAAGATTAAAAAAGAGAATTTTGGTTGATGTTTGTATATCGTCTGGAAAAAGCTTCAACTCTTCCATTACATCATAAATCCTATCAACACCAAAGCTAATGCCTACCCCAGGAATATTAGGCACACCAAATAACCCTGTTAAGTTATCATACCTGCCACCACCTCCAATACTTCCCATTTCTACATAAGAAGCCTTAATTTCAAAAATTACACCTGTATAATAATTTAAACCACGAGCAAGAGTAAAATCAATTTTTAAATTAGAATGAGATTGATAATCTAAAATATATTCAATATCTGC
>JANPAT010000253.1:0-2262 GCA_031430075.1 Chitinophagaceae bacterium
CTAAAAAATATGTTTTTAAAAAACAGCAATCAGGTGTATGCAAAATCTGGTACATTAAGCAATACATATTGCTTATCTGGTTTTCTGATTGCCAACTCGGGTAAAGAATTTATTTTTTCAATAATGGTGAATAATCATCAAGAAAAAACACAACAAGTAAAAAATATTATTGAAAATTATTTAACCGCTATAATAGAAAAAAATTAAAGTGCAGGTTCTTGCTGACTTAAACAATGCCAACTACCTAAACCCCAAATTACATCTCTACTATAAATGCCAATTGTTTTTCTATCCTTGAAACAATTACTAATAATTTCAAGAGCTTTTTCGTCATTATTATCTCTAAAAATTGGAACAATAACAGCATGATTTGAAATATAAAAATTTGCATAGGATGCTGGTAGGCGTTGACCTTCTAAAATAACTGCATTAGGCATAGGCAATTCTATAATGTTCATTTGTTTGCCATTTTGCAAACGCATTTTATTAAGTTGCTTTAGGTTTTGTTGCAGTAATTTATAGTTTTCATCTTTTTTATTTTCTTCAATAACAGTTACAACAGTATCTTCATTTATAAAACGAACTGTGTCATCAATATGTCCATCAGTATCATCACCAATAATTCCTTCATCAACCCAAAGAATATGTTCGGCTCCATAATAATTAATTAAATAATTTTCAATTTGTTCTTGACTTAAATGTGGATTTCTATTTTTATTCAATAGACAACAAGTAGAAGTTAAAATGGTTCCTGCACCATTAAATTCCACAGAACCACCTTCCATTACAATTCCTGGATTAAAAACTGGTAAACCCAATTTTTCTCCAATCAATGTTGGAATAACATCATCTAAATCAAATGGTGGATATTTATTACCCCAAGCATTATAACCCCAATCTATGATTGCTTTTGTATTTTCTTTTTTATTGATAAGAAATGCAGGACCATGATCTCTACACCATGCATCATTTGTTGGATGTTGATAGAATTTTATTTTAGATAAATCAACACCTTCTTCAGTTAAATACCTTGTGGCAAAATTTTCCATCTTTGCATCTTTAACATTAATACAAACCATTTCACCTTGAGTAATAGCTTTAATAAATTTTGAATAGGGCTTATAAATGGTATCAATTTTACCAGGCCAACTTTCAACTTTATGAGGCCAACTTAACCAAGTTGCAGTATGCTTATGCCATTCTGCAGGGAAGGAAAATCCTAATTGTTTTGGAGAGCCAAAGTCCGAAATTCTGTGAGTCCGAGAGTCCGTTTTATTTGTCATTAATTTAATGAATTTTTTAAAGAGTTTATCATTACTAAAATTTCTTGACATAAAACATAAACACTATCAAAATCTTCTTTACAAATGATATCTCTTTTTTGTGCAATATATAAACAACTTACCACTTCAATGTTTGAACGAAGTGAATAAGATAAAAACTTTTTAAACTCTGGATTTGTTTGTCCAGTTGATCCTTCTGCAATATTTAATGCAACAGAATCAGCTGCTCTTTTTATTTGAGATGTTAAAATATACATTTCTTCTTTAGGAAATTTTAATGTTACTTGATGAACTAAAGCTGTTAAATCAATTGCTTTTTGCCAGACTAATAATTTTTCAAATTTGAAGGGCATGCTTGTAATTTTTTTTGTCCGAAAGACAGAAGAGTCGGTGAGTCCGTGAGTAAATTTAAAACACTGTTTAACAGACTTTCGATCTTTCCGACTTTTCGGACTCTCCTGACTTAATTAATCAATAAACCTCTTAGTAATTTCTCCATAACTATCAATTCTTCTATCTCGCATAAAAGGCCAATGTGTTCTATAAGAATCAGTTTTTGAAGTATCAATTTCTACAACAGTTGTTTCTTCATCATCATGAGATGCTTTGTATAAAATAGTTCCAAAAGGATTTGAAACAAAACTTCCACCCCAGAATTTCATCTTTCCATCTTGCTCCAATCCTACTCTATTTACACTTACAACGTGCACACCATTTGCAACTGAATGACTACGCTGAATAGTTTGCCAAGCATTATATTGTTCGGTATTTGTTGCTTCATCTTGAGCAGTTGCCCAACCAATTGCTGTTGGATAAAATAAAATTTCTGCACCCATTAAAGCTGTAATTCTTGCTGCTTCAGGATACCATTGATCCCAACAAATCAACACACCAATTTTTCCAAACTTGGTATCAAAATTTTTATAGCCTAAATCACCTGGTGTAAAGTAAAATTTTTCATAATATGCTGGATCATCAG
>JANPAT010000254.1:0-2798 GCA_031430075.1 Chitinophagaceae bacterium
ACAAGGTGAATTACAAGGAGGCCTAACCAGTATAATGAGTATTGCTTTAATTTTTGGTCCACCAGTTATGACTCATGTTTTTGCATTTTTCACTGCCAAGGATGCAGTATTGCATATTCCAGGAGCTGCAATGCTTTTGGGCAGTTTACTAACCTTAGTCAGTTCATTTCTTGCCTATAATTCTTTGGTAAGAAAAAAGAGAGTAAAAGTTTAATTAATTTATTTATATCTAGAAATGCTGTTATAGCAAAATCCCATTGTTAGTGTAAATGGCAAAAATGCAATATTAAATTCTTGCGGCAAAACAAACCATAAACATAATAATATAAATGTAAGTATGGTTGCAAAATTGAAGTACCAATTTTTGTATTTTGATTTTTTAAGATAGAAATAAAAACCAAAAATATTAGTAGGTAAAGCCCAAAGTAAATTGTAATTATTTGCACATGATTTATGATCTGTTCCAAACCACATGAATAACAACAAACATCCTAAAATTCCAGTTAATGCAACAAGCGAAACTGAAATAATTTGTAATACTTTTTGTGCTTTTGGTTGATATAAAAAATAAAGTAAAACCACAATTGCAAGTAAAATACCAAAAACCCAAACGGGTTGATTGTTTTTTGATGATGTATTTAAAGTTGTTGCTGGATAATTTTTTTTATTGGAAATGAAATTATTCTTGTTATTAAAACTGTCAATTGCAAACATTAAATAATCTGGTAAGAATGTGCTTTCTTCAATAGTTACAGCTCTATCAATTTTACTGCCTAGTAAAAAATCAATACCTAGTTTACTCCAACTCATACCACCACTATCTAAATATCGATACAACATATTTCTAAAAGTAGTTGTTGAATTTATTAGTGCAGTGTTGCAATTAAAAGATGCATTGTTTTTTAAAATATCTCTAATTCTTGTGGTGCAATTATCGAATAAAAAATCGTATTTATAAAATTTATTGTTACCCAATAAATTTTTAGTGAGGGCTTGTTGAATGTTATTTTTTTGAGTTGTAGATAAGTTTAGAATTTGTTCTGTAATCGTTCTTCCCTCGTATTGATAGCTAGCAAAAAAGTTAGCAGAATATTCTTGCGATAAAAAATAATCTAGTTTTCCCCTAGTAAATTTTATTAAAAAATTAGGATCTTCAAAATCAAAAGTGCCATAATTATAAATAATATCTGAGCCGTTTGTTGAATCAATAATTCTCAAAGCGGTGTGCCCAAATATTGAATACAGTTCGTTACCAGGAGAGCAAGTGATAATACTAATTTGCAGTTTAGTACTATCAGTTTTTGCAAAACAATGCATTGCAAAAAAGAAAAAAAATAGAGTAAAAATATATTTCATTAGTTGCTTTTTCTATCTTTAGTAATTTGCCAATCGGTAAAAGTCATTTCGAATTTTATTTCTCCGTTATTTACAGCTCCAGTTTTTTCCCATCCAGTTTTGGTGTAAAATATTTCGGCTCTAGTATTAGGTGCTGTACCTAACCATATTGTTTCAGATGTATTAGAAAAATACCAATCAAGCATTATAGTTTGTAGTTGTTTGCCAATTCCTTTTGTTTCAAAATTAGGATGAACAAATAAAGCCCAAACGTTTTTATTTATTAAATCAACAATTGCAAATCCTACAATTACTTTATTTATTTCACAAACCCATCCTTTACCTTGTAAAGTAATAAATCGTTTGCAATCTTCATTTGTAACCAAATTCGGATTTGATAAAGTATTTTCTTTAACTAAATTTCTAATAATTTGAATTTGTGGAATATCGTCAATTGTACATTCTCTTGTCATCATATTAATATTTCTTTGGTTTTCCAACTAACAATATGAATGCTGTAAATATTCTGCCAAAATAATGTTTATGAAAAATATGAATAAAAGTATTTAAGCATTTTAAAAATATAAATTTAAAGATGTTGTTGTTTGCATTGTAAAATCCAGATATAATTTCAAGATGAAAGTTATTTTTGTTGTATAATATTTTATATTCATTTATACTTAAAATTCTTTCCGTAAAATTTCCAGTTATGGGGTCACAAGTATTGTATTTGCCGAGTTTCACTGTTTTTAAATTTCTCGATTTATTGTAATTGTCAACATAAAAAAGTATATCATTTTCTTTTAATCCTCTTGTTGATTTTGATAATGCTTCAAGTTGATTTTTATTTAAAGATGTATCATAGTTCTGAATAATATTTTTTCTAATTTTTACATATTCAAGTTCATCACTCTTCATTAATTTCTCTAATTTCTTTCTTTTAAAATAATTATCATGTACCGATGCTGTTGTAAAAGCAGTAATCATGTGGTTGTTCAAAGTACGAATATTTGAAAAGAATATATTCAAATCATAAATGTGCTCAATCACATCGGTACCAACCATCACGTCTATCTTTTTTGTAGAAAATTTATTTACCAAATCAAATTCATTACAAATCATCCACTCATCAATTTCTATATTAATTGATTGACTTAATATTTTCGCTGCTTCAATAAAATTTGAGTAGTTATCACAAGCAAAAACATGTTTAAAGCCACAGTACTTTGCATAAATAGCAAGCAATCCATTGCCTGTGCCAAAATCTACAATAGATAATTCATTAACATTTTTGTTAATACACTTAACAGCTTCAGCTAAAACAAAAGAATAAATTTTAAGAAAATATTTTTTATGTTGTAAAAGATATTTAAGATAATCAGTTACTCTTTTATCTTCAGAAATTGAAGCTACATCAATCGTTGAGAGTTTAGTTAAAAAAGATGCTTCAAAAATTGTAAACT
>JANPAT010000255.1:0-1793 GCA_031430075.1 Chitinophagaceae bacterium
ATGAAGGGACATTTTATTTGCCATATCGCCTACATATTGACAGGAACAAAATGAGAAAATCATATCCGAACGCAGACAAATTTTTTGAACTGAAACTAAAATATGACCCAGACGAATTATTTAACAACAAATTTTATGAACATTACAAATAGAAAAACAGCCGCTAACACGGGTTTGGCAAAAGTGGCGGTTCAGTGCTCCGCAGACACATTTGTGGTTAATCAAAGTTTGGTTCTCAGCATCAACATTTGTGGTGAAAATCGCCACCTTCGCCAAGCCCGAAACCGTTGAGCGGCATGCGATTGAACACTCTAATAACTTAACTAACTAAAAATAAATGGCAGAAAGTACAGACGAAGAACATTTAGATAATCCGATAAATATTCAAACGGTAAATGTTTCAAACGAAATTATTCCTCCTTCTGACACAGAAACAATCACCTCAAATCAAGAAAATGAAAATATGGAAGTACATCATCATGCCCATCACGAAGGAAAGAAAAATTGGAAATCTTATTTCTGGGAATTTTCAATGTTGTTTCTTGCAGTCTTTTGTGGCTTTTTAGCTGAATGGCAGTTAGAGCATGTTATTGAGAATAGTAGAGAAAAAGAATTTATTAACTCTATGATAGAAGATGCTCAAATTGATACCGCTAATATTAATAAAGTAGTAAAAGAAAACAAAATACGGTTACTTGATATTGACTCACTTATATCAGTTTGTTTCTACTACGAAAATCAAAAGACAAATGATTATGAAATTTATAAACTCTTCAGGAAAGCTATAACAACTGCAAGCGTTGTTAAACCAACCGAAAGAACATTGATACAGTTAACGAACTCTGGCGGCATGCGTTTAATAAGGAACAAAACCTCTGCTGATGTGATTATTTTTTATGACCAAGTTGAAGAAGAAGTTAAATTCCAACAAGAAAATGTGGACAAATTAGCCTACGACTATATCGCTGCCTCGTATGAACTTTTTAATTTTAAATATTTTAACCCGGGGGCTTATGTTGGTGTATCACCTGATGCTAAGCTGTTAAGCCACGACAATATAAAATTGACAGAATTTGGAAATAGATTAGTTAATTATGGTGGAACTTTTACTAATTACAATTTTAAATTAGAAAAAATGAAAGAAAATGCTGTAAAGTTGATTACTACCTTACGTAAAGAGTATCATCTATCAGACAAGTAGAAAAGCACGAACGCACAACATCGTATTTGCAATAGTGGGGCAGACGGAATAACATTTCCTTCCGAGCAATGTCTCTGAAAGGACGTTGCGATAAAAGAAGTTTAAGTTAAAGCATATTTTCGGCTAACAAATTATCTAAATCCAGCGTTTTCGTAAACATTACAACACTTCCATCTGCATGATATTGCCATTGTTCTTTGGGCCTATCCCAATACAATTCAACACCATTTTCATCTGGGTCATTTAAATAAATAGCTTCAGAAACACCATGATCACTTGCTCCTGTTAATGGATAATTAACATCCATTAATCTTTTTAAAATAGTGGCTAAATCTTTTCTTGTAGGATATAAAATGGCTGTATGAAATAAGCCAGTGCTATTGGTTGGTGGAGGATTTCCATTTTTACTTTGCCAAGTATTTAAACCAATATGATGATGATAACCACCTGCAGAAATAAATGCAGCATCTTTTCCATACATGGTAGTTAATTCAAAGCCTAATAGATCTCTATAAAAAGCTAATGACTTTTCAATATTAGAAACTTTTAAATGTACATGACCAATTCTGGTTTGTGCAGGAATTTTATATGG
>JANPAT010000256.1:0-1925 GCA_031430075.1 Chitinophagaceae bacterium
AGAACTAAGCAAAGGCAATCAAGTTTTAAGTTTAAATACCAACCATTTAACACCAGGAAATTACTTTATTTCACTCCAATGGCCCGAAAATTTCGTCAAACATAAATTTTTAAAATTATTTTAATAATAAGTTAGAATATATTTGCATTTTTTAAAAAAGCTTAACTGTAAAGCACTTTAACAAATTATTAAAGAAAGTTAAGCTGATTTATTGTTTATAATTAGTTTAATTACTTATTTATAATTAATTGAAATCTTAAAAAAATGCTTATTTTAACCAAACTAAATTATATTCGTTGAACTTTTACTATTGATTATTTAAGTTTAAGTGCAAAAAGAGTAGAAAAAATAGATAATAAATCAACTTTTATTTATGATACTAGGCAAACTAACTGACAAACTAAACGACTTCACTGTAGCTGATGACTTGAAGAAAGCCGGTATTTACCCATACTTTAGACCTATTGAAGAAAACCATGATACAGAAGTAGTTATTGAGGGAAAAAGAAGACTAATGTTTGGCTCAAATAGTTACATGGGCCTTACCAATCACCCAAAAGTTAAAGAAGCTGCAAAACTAGCAATTGATAAATATGGTAGCAGTTGTTCGGGTTCAAGATTTTTAAATGGAACCTCAACTTTACATATTGAACTAGAAGAAAAATTAGCTGATTTTGTTGGAAAAGAAGCAGCTTTAATATTTACCACCGGATTTCAAACAAATTTAGGAACTGTTTCTGCTTTAACTGGTAGAAATGGCGTTATTATATTAGATGAATTTGATCATGCTTCAATTATTGAAGGTAGCAGACTTTCGTTTTCGAAAGTTTTAAAGTTTGCACACAATGATATGAAAGACCTTGAAACTAAATTAAAATCTATTCCATCCGATGTAATTAAAATGATTGTAGTAGATGGTGTATTTAGTATGGAAGGTGATATATGCAATTTACCAGATA
The DNA here is from genome assembly GCA_031430075.1 of Chitinophagaceae bacterium. Taxonomy (GTDB): domain Bacteria; phylum Bacteroidota; class Bacteroidia; order Chitinophagales; family Chitinophagaceae; genus CAIVPM01. The sequence continues at coordinate 960 of JANPAT010000256.1, forward strand.
TAGTTAAATTAGCCAATGAATATGGCGTATTAGTTATGGTAGATGATGCACATGCTTTAGGTGTAATTGGTAATATGGGTAAAGGAACTGCAGATCATTTTGGTTTAACCAATCAAGTGGATATGATCATGAGTACCTTTAGTAAATCATTAGCTTCTATTGGAGGATTTGTTGCTTCTACTTCATCCATTATCAATTATTTAAAACATCATTCTCGACCAATGATTTTTAGTGCAAGCATTCCACCATCTGCAGCAGCAGCAGCAATTGCAGCATTAGAAATTATACAAGCCGAGCCAGAAAGAATGGAAGCTTTATGGTCAAACACCAATTACATCAAACGAGCATTAATTGATTTAGGCTTTGAATTAGGAAACACAGAAACACCAATTCTTCCAATATACATTCGAGATAATGCCATCACATTCCAATTTACACAAAGATTATTTGAAGAAGGCATATTTGTTAATCCAGTTGTATCACCAGCTGTAAGGAGTGATTCTTCTTTAATCAGAATGTCAATCATGGCTACTCATACTAAAAGCCAATTAGATGAAGCCATTGAAAAAATTGAAAAAATTGCTAAAGAATTAAACTTACTCAACTTAGTTTATCAGTCTTAATTATTCTTCGTGTGATGCTTTAAATTTTTATAGTTTATATGGATATTTTAGTTAAAGAAGTTATCGACTCCAACGATTTAAAGGCTTTTATTAATTTCCCATACCAACTTTATAAAAATCATCCCTATTTTATTCCTCCTTTAAAGTTCGATGAAAAATTAACTTTAAGCAAAGACAAAAACCCAGCTTTTGATTATTGTGAAGCCAAATATTGGCTTGCATACAAAGGAAATAAAGTTGTAGGCAGAGTTGCAGCTATTGTAAATAAATCTTATAAATAAAAAAGGGGTAACAAATTTTTAAGAATTGGTTGTATAGATATTGAAGAAGAAAAAAACATAAC
>JANPAT010000257.1:0-7338 GCA_031430075.1 Chitinophagaceae bacterium
TGTAACTGTTAAAGTTCCTTTTAAACTTCCTCCAAAATGTTTATCTGCAACAGCTGCAAAGGTTTCGTAAGTACCTTGCACAATACCTTGGCTGCCTATATAAATCCAAGATCCTGCAGTCATTTGTCCATACATCATTAAACCCTTTTTCTCTAGCTCATCAAAATGTTTCCAATTAGCCCAATTAGGAACAAGTTGTGAGTTTGATATTAATACTCTTGGACTATCAACATGAGTTTTTAATATTCCAACTGGCTTGCCACTTTGTATTAAAAGTGTTTCATCATCATTCAAATCCTTCAACCCTTTTATAATTAAATCAAGAGCTTCAAAATTTCTTGCAGCCTTTCCTCTTCCACCATAAACAATTAAATCATCTGGTTTTTCGGCAACTTCTGGATCTAAATTATTTAAAAGCATACGCAGTGCTGCTTCTTGCACCCAACCTTTACAGTTTAAAGTTGAACCTATAGGAGTTTTATATTTAACAGCATCGTATTTTCTTTTCTCAATTACTGACATGTATAAAGAATTTGATAGCAAATTTAAGGAACAGCCTGTGAAATTTTGTAACTGGGTTGTTTGATTTGTTTTGATGTATGGTTTTGCTAAACATCAAGTTCCCCTTAGTTTTGTGTTATGAAGATTTCAAACGAAACCAAAGTTGGTGCTTTAACAGCAATTACTATTACACTAATGATTTTAGGTTATAGTTTTTTAAAAGGAAGAAGCTTGTTTAAAACCGGTAATTATATCTATGCAAAATTTAATGATGTAAAAGGTTTACAAGTTTCGAATTCAGTTTATGTAAATGGATTTCAAATAGGCAATGTTATTGAAATAGAAAATACAGATGCTAATTTAACAGATATACGTGTTGCAGTTAAATTAAATACCAATTACAATATTCCTGATAATTCTGTGGCTTCAATAAAAGATAATCCTTTAGGCAGCCCTCAAATGGAAATAAAATTAGGCAACAGTAAAATGTTTTTGAAAAAAGGTGCTACTATTCCATCAGAAAATAGCTTGGGTATGTTTAGTGCTATTACAAATCAACTTACACCTACAACAGACCAAATTAAAGCATCATTAAAAGAATTAGAGCTTACTTTAAAAAATATCAACAGCATCTTCGACCCAAAATCAAAAGCAAATTTACAAGATGCAATAGCACATATTAATAAAACCACTTTAATGCTTGCAGAATCTACAACATCATTAAATAGAATGTTAGAAAAACAAAATGGTTCTATTGCCAAAAGCATGGATAATGTAAATAGCATTACCAATAATTTGGCTAAACAAAACGAAAAAATAGATGCTACACTAACTAATATCAAAACAACAACAGAAAATTTAAGCGAGGCTGATTTAAAAGGAAGTGTTGCTAGCTTTAAAAAAAGTATAGATAATTTAAATCTTGTAATTGCTAAAATGAATAGTACCGAAGGTTCGTTGGGTTTAATGATGAATGATAAAAAATTATACAACAATTTGAACAATTCTGCAAGAAGTGCCAATATTTTATTAGATGATTTAAGAGCACATCCTAAACGTTATTTAAACTTTTCAGTTTTTGGCAAAAAAGATAAATCAAGTTATTTAATGTCTCCAATAGACTCTAGTAACAACTAATTTATCAAATTAAAATGGTTCATTTAATTAACATTGTACAATTAATCATTAAAAATAAAAACAAGCCAGCATTTTTTTTTCTTTGCTGCTTTTTAATTGCTGTACAAATATCTAATGCACAAAGAACTGCAATAAAAGACTCGATAAAACCAGGTAAAACAATTATTATTCTTGGTGCTGAACGTTACAATTTACAAGATAGAGATACTTTAGGCAAGTTTATTTCTTTAGCAGGAAAAGCAAAAGTGCAACAAGAAAAAACTTTTTTCGATGCAGATAGTATTGTAATTAATCAAAAAGAAAATTATTTAGAAGCTTTTGGTAATATTCATATTAACGATGCAGATAGTGTACATACTTATGCTGATTATCTAAAATATTTTGGTAAAGAAAAATTAGCTCAATTAAGAAATAAAGTTCGTTTAACCGATGGCAAAGGAACTTTAACTACAGATTATTTAGATTATGAAGTAGGACTAAAAATGGGTACTTATAAAAATGGTGGAAAACTAGTAAATGGCAAAACAAAATTAACAAGCAAAGAAGGTTTTTATTATGGAGATACAAAGGATGTTTATTTCTATAAAAATGTTGAAATGCTTAGTCCTGATACTAAAATATTTACAGATACATTAATTTACAATATTAGTTCTGAAATTACCACTTTCATAGCAACTGCAACCATCTTCAACGAAAAAAGAAAAATAGTTACAAAAGATGGATATTATGATTTAAAAAACAAGAAAGCTTATTTTGGAAAAAGAACTTATATAGATGATAGCACCTATACATTACGGGCAGATGATATGATTTTTGATGATAGCACAGGAAAAGGAAGTTTTACTGGCAATGCAGTTTATATAAGTAAAGATGCTAAGAATGGATTCGATTTAATTGCAAACAACATTAAAACTAATTCTAAAAAAAATACATTATTAGCTACCGAAAAACCAATTCTTTTTATAAAGCAAGAAACTGATACTATTTATTTAACAGCAGATACTTTGTTTTCTGGAAAATATTCAGCTCTTCAAAAAAATAAAAATATTAGAACCATTAGAGATACTATAAATGGTAAATATGAAATTAGTTATGATAAAGATAGCAGTAATGATAGATTTTTTGAAGCTTATCATAATGTAAAAATATTTTCAGATTCTTTACAAGCTATTGCTGATAGCCTTTTTTATAGTGGAACTGATTCTGTTTTTAGGCTATTTAAAAACCCGATAGTTTGGGCTCAGGAAAATCAAATTACTGGAGATACTATTTATTTATTTTTAAAAAATAAGCAGCCAGAAAAATTAATGGTTCAAGAAAACGCTATGGCTATTTCTAAAGTAAATAGTAATTTTTTTAATCAGATAAAAGGCAATAATATTTTAGGAATTTTTAAAGATGGAAAAATTGATTTCTTAAAAACAAAGGGAAGCCCTGCCAGAAATATTTATTATGCTGAAGATGAAGAAAAAAAATTAGTAGGTGTAAATCAATCTGTGGCAGATGTTATTGAAGTTCATTTCAAAAATGAGAAACCCGAAAAAGTGATTTTTATAAATAACCTTACAGGAACCATGTTTCCAATAAATCAGGTAAATCACGAAACATTAAAGGTGGAAGGTTTTAAATGGCATCAAGATTTACGACCAAAAACCAAGTTTGAAATTTTAGGCAACTAATTTTCTTTATTTTTTATAGCAATAATTTGTGCAGCAATACTAACTGCAATTTCTTTTGTGGTTTTGCTGTTAATATTTATTCCTATCGGAGAAAATATTTTTTTTAATTTATCTTCTTCAATTCCTTCTTCAACCAATTCTTTAAAAAGAGTTTCAATCTTTTTTGTACTACCTAATAAGCCCAAATATTGATAATGCTGATGGATTAATTGCTTTAAAACAATTTTATCTGTTCTGTAACCAACAGTCATGATTACAACAAAATCATTTGAGTTAGCTTTTACATTTTCTGTAATTGTAGTATAATTCACATGATGAATTTCTTGAGCGAATTTATTTTCTACAATTGTAGTGAGATTTTCTCGATCATCATATACATGAACATAAAAATTTAAGTATGCCATTAATTCTGATAAAGCCAAACTACAATGACCACCACCAATAATATGAATCACAGATTTTTGGTTTAAAGATTCCGAGTAGCTCCAATTGAACTCATCTTGATATATATACCCAATAGAATCATTATTGCTACAAAATATTTCTTTTGAATTAATTGTAATTGAAGAATATTTATTTTGAATAATTTGTTCAATTGTATTGAGATGATTTGAATTTAATGGAACAAATGCAATGGTTTGACTTCCACTACAAATCATTCCAGATTGATTTTTTATTTTTTCTTTATCGTGAAATTGTTCTTGAAGAAAAATTGTAGTTGAATTTTCTTGTAATAATGCTCTAGCTTTCTCAACCAATTTAAATTCCATTATTCCACCACCAATAGTTCCAAAAAAACTATCATCACTTGCTACAGCCATTTTAAAACCTTGTCTTCCTGTAGAACTTCCTTTACTTTCCACAACTAAAAGCAGCATAATTTTTTGGTTATGTTGCAACTTATTCTCTATAAATTTCCATATACTCATTAAAAATGATTTTGCCACAAAGACACAAAGGCTCAAAGAATTTTAATTTGTGGCTTTTCTATGAAACTCCAAATACTCTTTTATAACAATTTGCCACTAAGACGCAAAGACTCAAAGAATTTTAATTTGTGGCTTTTCTATAAAACTCCATATTCTATTTATAACAATTTGCCACAAAGAAACAAAGACTCAAAGAATTTCAATTTGTGACTTCGCACTTTTGTGGCTTTTCTATAAAACTCCAAATACTCTTTTATAACAATTTGCCACAAAGACACAAAGAATTTCAATTTGTGGCTTTGTGCCTTTGTGGCTATAAATATTTATTTCATTTTTCTATTCTCTAAAATATACTTGAATGATCTGCTTCTGATTTCATCCAATGTTAAACCTGTTGCTACAACTTCTTCTTCTGTAATGGCACCACTATTTAAAGCTCGTAAAAAATAATTTAATAATCCTTGCCCTGTTGCAGCATCATCAAAAACATCTCCTATAAGTGTTGCTCTGGCTGCCTTATCTACAAAGGTTTTCAATCGTTCAACAGCATCATCATAACTTTCTAAAAAGAACGCATATACAGCAGCATAACGCATGGGGAATTGTGCAGGATTCAAATCCCAACCCTGATAAAAACCATTCCACAAAGAATGTCGAATATGATCATAACCTTTTTTCCAAGCTCTATGAACCACTTGTTTATTTTCCTCGTGTTGTTGTGGAGTTAATTCTCCTCTATGTGGACCAATAGGCATGGTGTTGGTGGCACCATCACTTAACCAAATACCAGTATGTGCTAAAGCAACTTTGGTCATATGATGTGCAAAATCACAAACAGGATGATTCATCTCTTGATATTTTGCAGTGATATTGCAGCTTGCAGTATAATCGTAAGTACCAAAATGCATAGCAACACACCTGCTTTTACTTGCTAAAATAAATTTGTTTAATGGATTAGTTCCATCAAAAGCCATGATTGATTGAGTAGTTTCAACCATCATTTCCATTTTCAAAATTCCTTTTTCTAAATGCAACTCTTCTTCTAATATTTCAAAGAAGTTGGCAAGTGTTGCAGGTTGTTCAGGTATAGTTACTTTGGGTAACATTACTACAAAATTGTTAGGCAATTTACCATTAGTTTCTTTAACTAAGGTTGTAATAAAAATATCAAGTGTTTTTAAACCTCTTTCTTTCATTTCCTCAGTAAAAGGTTTTATGCGTATTCCAATAAATGGTGAAAGTGTATTTTCTTTCATGCCTTTAGCTACTTCTTTTGCAGTATATACAGCAGTTTCATCTTCTTCTTCATTACTTCTATTGCCAAAGCCATCTTCAAAATCAATTCTAAAATCTTCAATAGCTTCAGATTTTAATTTGGCAATAACTTTAGAATAAATTTTTTCTTGAAAATTAATATCCCCAACTAAACCAAATGCGTTTCCAAACTCTTCAGCATTGGTTGCGTATGTTTCTACAACTTCTAAAGCTCTTTCTCCTAAAGCTTTTGCTGCATCAAACTTAAATAGGTTTGCACCTCCATATAATGTATGCACTGGTTGACGTTCACTTCTATCGCCTGGATATATTTGTTGAAAAGAAGTATTGGCTTGCTTTAAATTATTGAATAATTGTTCTTTTTTTGATTGTGGAATGGTCATATGAATAATTTTGAATTATAAATTTTGAATTTTGAATTAGTAATTTGTCTTGTTCATTAAACATTGAACATTATTCATCAACTTCCTCTGTAAGTACTGTATCCAAAGGGATTTATGAGTAATGGAACATGGTAATGACTTTCATCTTCAACACTAAAAATAATTTCCACTGCTGGATAAAATGTTTTAATATTTTTTTGTTGAAAATAAGCCCCTGTATTAAAAACCATTTTGTAATTTCCAATTGATAATTTTTTTTCTGAAGGTAATAAATCTGCAATTCTACCATCAATATTGGTTACACCTTGAGCAATGGTTTTCCAAACCTCATTTTCGTTTGCCATTAGTTTAATACTAATATCTACTCCAGGTTTTCCAATTGATGTATCAAGTACATGTGTTGTAATTTGGTTCATACTTAAAAATTTAAAGTTACCATTTGAAATAATTTTTTTTAATCGAATAATAGATATTTTTTGCTGTTCTCCCATTGCAATATGCAATTCTTCTTCAACTGAATTTTCTACTCTGTCTTTAATTAACTGTAACATCTCAGCAGCAGATTTTCCAGTTGCACAAACAATGAAAATAAAACCAAATTTTGTTTCGTATTGATTATTTAAAAAAGAAAGTTGTTGAATGGTTTCTTCATCTGCAGTTGTTATTGCTACTTGTTCTTTGCTTGCAAATTTTTCTTTTAAACTATTGATATCACCAATTTTTGGATGGTGAGTAAAAGATTCTAGCCAATCTTCTTTAGTACATTCATCATACCAAATTTTCGTTGCTTTTTCAATTAAATCTATTTCAGATTCAAATGGAAAATAATTCAACATTAATGCAGTCCATTTTTCAGAGCCACAACAACTGAATAAATGTTCCTTAACTATTTTTATATTTAATGCATTAAAAGTTGCTAAAGTCATATTAATAATTTTCTATTTTAAACTTGCTCCTTGTTCTATCCAACATCTAATGGTATTTCGTTCTTCCTCTGTCATATTAGTTTTATTATTCTGAGGCATTGTTTTTGTTAAAACTACACGTTGCAAAATCAAATCTTTTTTAGCAACTATGTCATGGGGTGTATCATATTTTACACCATTGGGTGCTACTTTATTTACATCATCTATTGGTCGTGAAGAATGACATTGAACACATCTGTTTTGAATGATGGTATTCACTTCTACAAAAGTAATTACACTATTACAAGCATTTGGGTTAGCACTTGGTGCAGAAATAAAACAAGCAGATAAAAGTATGATGACAGAAACAGGTAAAACCCATACACTTTGTTGTTGTTTTTCTTTTAAATTAAGATAATGTTTAACACCAGCTGCACCTAAAGAAATGATTGCAAGTATTAACCAAGGATATTTAAAACCAAAAGTGGATGGAAAATGATTGCTTACCATTACAAATAACACAGGTAAT
>JANPAT010000258.1:0-1587 GCA_031430075.1 Chitinophagaceae bacterium
AATTGATTGGCTAATGTAATTCCTCCTCCAAACAAAATTAATATTCCCCAAGCCATTTTTGCTGTGTCTTTCCACTCTAAAAGTGTTTTAGATTTTCCATTTTTATCACTAGAAGGAATGATAAATAATAATAAAGCTCCAATCATAGCAATCATAGTATCATCAAGCTTAATTAATTTTTGTTGTGCATTAATTAAATCTTTTACGATCCATAAAAATGCTGTCATAATAAAAACTACAAGTACTTTTTTTTCAGGTGCTGATAGTTTTCCTAATAAATTAATTTCATTTTGAATAAGTCGTGCCGTATTTGCTGATGATTTAATATGATTGGGATATAAAAATTTTGTAGTTACAATATATAATGCAAACATTAATAAAATTGCTATTGGAGTACAAACCATCATCCAATCTGAAAATTGAATATTGTAATTGTATTTTTTATTTATAAATGCAGAAAATGCAACGTTGGGAGGTGTGCCAATAATGGTTGCAATTCCACCAAAATTTGCAGCATAAGCTATAGCTAACAAAATGCAAACACTCATATTAGAAATATTTCCATCTCCTTCATGATTTAATTCCATTACTTTAATTACAGATAATGCAATTGGAAACATCATCATTGTAGTAGCAGTATTACTTAACCACATACTTATAAACCCTGTAGATAAAATAAAACCCAAAATAATTCTGTTTCCACTAGTTCCTGTTTTTTTTACAATATTTAATGCAATGCGTTTATGCAAATCCCATTTTTCAATTGCAAGCCCAATTAAAAATCCACCCATAAATAAAAAAATAACTGAGTTTGCATAAGGTGCAGCAGTTTCTTCCATTGATGCAACTTTAAATAATGGAAATAAAACTATGGGAAATAATGCTACAACTGGCATAGGTAAAGCTTCTGAAACCCACAGCACAATCATTAAAACAGCAATTGCTAATACTTTTGATGCAGCAACATTCACAGATAATGGATTAGCAAATAAAAAGAATATAAATAAAAATATTCCAATTATAAAACCAATATTATTCTTGATAACTTGTGTCATTAAATATGAAATGAAAAGAAAAATATCATCAAATATAAATGACTGAAATTGCACTAAAAAATTGGCTACAAAGTATTTTTCATTTTGAAGTCAATTGAACAGTTAATTAGGTTGTAAATGTGTATTATAAAATAGAAGTTCCCTTGCCCTACCAATCTCAATTTTTAGAAGCATAAAAATATTAATTACAATTTTAAATAATGCACGTTTAGAATCTCAAATGCTTTGAAATGCTTATAAGATATTGTGCTTAAAAATTAAAAGAATTCCATTGACCGATTTAATAGAATGGATTTTATCACTCCCCAACTTCGTTGGCAAAAAAGAAGAATCTAATGAAGGCCATTTAGAAATGGTGCAAAGTAGTTGGGTGTATGAATGGAGAGATAATCAGAAAAAATAATATTTAAGCTTCCATACATACAGTAAGCAGAAAAAAACTTTCTAATATTGCAACAATGGAATTCTTTTAATTTTTAAGCACAATATCTTATAAGCATTTCAAAGCATTTGAGATTCTAAACGTGCATTA
>JANPAT010000259.1:0-2673 GCA_031430075.1 Chitinophagaceae bacterium
AAAATCATATTTAATGGTCTATCGGCACCACCAAAAAATAAAGTTTGTTCAATACACCAATCAGCTTCTGCTTGTGTTTGACCTTTCCAAGCAAAAACTCCAATACCAGCAGCAGCAATTGCAGCAGCGGCTTGATCTTGAGTTGAAAAAATATTACAAGAACTCCATTTAACTTCTGCACCTAATGCAATTAAAGTTTCTATTAACACAGCAGTTTGAATGGTCATGTGTAAGCAACCAGCAATTCTTGCACCTTTTAAAGGTTGGGAAGCACCATACTCTTCACGTAACGACATTAATCCTGGCATTTCTGCTTCAGCCAGTCTGATTTCTTTTCTACCCCAAGCAGCTAAACTGATATCAGCAACTTTGTAAGGTAATTTGAAATCGATTTGTTTCGATATTGTTGACATATATAATTGTTTTTGCAAATGTACATTGTGTAGAATAAAATTATATCGAAATGTAAACATTTAGAATAAAAATATATTAACAGCATTATTAAAAGAATGAGTATCTATTTTGCAGTTATAAAAAGTGGATAAACAGAACAAACAACATTTTGTAGGCTTCGCTAAATTTTCAAATAGACGAAAGCCTTAAATAATTCTTTATAATAGGTTTCAATTCCTCTCTTGTGGAGGGGAATGTAGCAGTATTTCTTTATTTATCTTTTAGCATTCATTATCATCTTTATTAATACTATTCAGCAGTTTAAAACTTCGGCGTTCAAATTCCCCTCCTGTGGAGGGGTTAGGGGTGGTTTCCATATTCTACAACAATAAAAGTCTCCAATTGTTCCATTACATATAAAATGGCTAATTTAACCTTTCCATCTGTAGTCCTAAACACTTTTAAACCTAAATTTTCCAAAAATATTTGCCTTTCTGCATCGTATTCAACTTTGTTTTCATGACTTATTCCATCAATTTCTACTACAAGCCCCAAAGCTTTCACATAAAAATCTACAATATAATTGCCTATTATTCTTTGTCTGTCAAAATCTAAATTATGAAACTGTTTAGCTCGAACTTGTCTCCAAAACAATACTTCACTTAAAATACCTGCTTTTCTTTTTTCTCTTGTAAGCACTTTTAGATTTGGATTATAGGGTATATTTTTCACAAAGTTTCGTTTTATAGTAATGCCGTTAATTGTGGTTAGTATTTGCATAATTTGTTTTTTTATTAAACCACCCCTGCCCCTCCAAATGAGGGGAATGTGAGCAGTATTTCTTTATTCATCTTTTAACATTCAATATCATCTTTGTAATACTATTCAGCAGTTTAAAACTACGGCGTTTCAATTCCACTCCAGTTAAAGGGTTAGGGTGTTTAAATCTTTACAAATGTATTATTTCAAAAGAGGCAAACGAATAAAAATTTCTTTGATGTGTCTATCTAAAAAAAATATTTGTATTCTTTGTATTCTTAGTTCCTTTGTGTAAAATCTCAAACTTTTAATCTATGAACCTAGACGATAAAGACATTGCTATTCTTCGTGAACTACAACAAAATGCTAAGGCAAGTATTAAAGAAATTTCATCCAAAGTTCATTTGAGTACAACACCTGTGCATGAAAGAATTAAAAGGATGGAACAAAGTGGTGTCATAAAGCAATATGCTACGTTATTAGACCATAGCAAAGTGAATAAAGGATTGATGGTGATTTGTTATGTGTCTCTTAAACAACACGATAAAAAAGAAGGTGCTAAGTTTATTAAAAGTATTCTTTCATTTAACGAGGTGACTGAATGTTACAGTATTAGTGGTGAGTTTGATTTTATGCTAAAAGTTGTTGCAGAAAGCATGGAAACTTATTATGATTTTCATGTAAACAAATTAAGTCAGGCCGATAATATTGGTCATGTTCAAAGTGTATTTGTAATGGGAGTTGTAAAAGATACACATGTTTTGATTTAAGAAAATGATTTCTATCAACCATCAAAAACATTAAAATATAATTTTTAGTCGCCTTACATTTGCAACCAAATTTCAGACTAATTATTGTTAGTTTAAAATCATAGCTAAATCGATCAAACCCTCTTTTTATGAATCTTTTTCAAAATCAATCTACCGAATTTCATCATCGTCATATTGGTCCTAATGAAACTGAAGTTCAGGAAATGTTGAATACTATTGGTGTTAAAAGCATGGATGAATTAATTGATAAAACTGTTCCTGCTTCTATTAGAATGCAAGAAAATTTAAACTTGCCAGCAGCAGTTAGTGAGTTTGAATATTTGAATGAGCTAAAAAAAGTTTCAGCTAAAAACAAAGTATTTAAAACATATATTGGTCAGGGTTATTATAATTGTATTACTCCTAGTGTAATTCTTAGAAACATTTTCGAAAATCCAGGATGGTATACACAGTACACACCTTATCAAGCAGAAATTTCTCAAGGTCGTTTAGAAAGTTTGTTGAACTATCAAACTATGGTAAGTGATTTAACTGGCTTAGAACTTGCTAATGCATCTTTATTAGATGAAGCAACTGCTGCTGCAGAAGCTATGGCAATGTTTTTTCATCAAGCCAATAAAGAAAATAAAAATAAATTTTTTGTTGATGAAAATGTTTTTGAACAAACTAAAGATGTTTTACAAACACGTGCAACACCTATAAACATTGAATTAGTTTTTGGCGATTATAAAACTGCTCAATTAGATGAAAC
>JANPAT010000260.1:0-6283 GCA_031430075.1 Chitinophagaceae bacterium
CTCTTCTGTTACAATGGGTGCAAGTTCTTCAACAAGCATTTCTTTTTCAGGATATCGTTGAATGTAAGAAATGCAGGTTAAAGCTGCTTTTTGCTCACAATAAGCATGATCAGTTAAAATTTCTTCAATGCTTATAGCTGCTAAATTTACCCAACGTGGATCGGTAGGTAATTTAAATCCTAAAATATTTTTTGTATGAGATGAAAGGTTAATGTTTGACATAAGAAATAAATACTCAACAAATATCTATACTAATAATTAGTTTTGAAAAATGTACTTTGATGTTTTTTCTTTCAAGAAATTTTTAAGTGATTTTAAAGAGTCAACCACACTTTTTGAAGAGAAAGTTTCATTGTATGCAGCCATCATCATCCCATTATCCTTACCCACAACATATACATGGGCAATACCATTACATTTAACAGATAAAGTTCAAGTTGGTATAAGAGTTGAAGTTCAGTTAAAAAATAAAAAGTATGCAGGAATCATCAAATCTCTGTTTACAGAAAAACCAGCAACATTTAAACCCAAGGAAATATTAAGCATTATAGATGATGAACCCATTATTCATCCCAACCAAATTCAATTGTGGTGCTGGATTGCAGATTATTATATGTGCAATGATGGTGATGTTATGCAAGCTGCAGTACCTGCTAATCTTAAACTCAATAGTGAATCTATTTTAATTTGGAATGATGATAATGATTATGACTTAAATGATGCATCACTCTTTTCTGATAATGAATATTTGGTTGCAGAAGCTCTAGAAATTAAAAAAGAACTGAAGTTGAGTGAGGTTCATCAATTATTAAACACAACAAATGTTTACTTGGTAATTAAAAAACTACTGGACAAAAAAGTTTGTTATGTATGGGAGGAATTGAAGGAAAAATATAAATCGAAAAAAGAAATTTTTATTTCATTAGCTGAGCAATTTAATAATGAAGATGAATTAAGTGAACTCTTGAATAATTGGAAAAGAGCACCCAAACAAATGGAATTGCTTTTAGCTTATTTACATATAGAAAAAAAAGATGGAGAAGTTACACAGAGTGAATTATTAAAAAAAGCCAATGCATCAACTGCACAGTTAAAAGGATTAATTGAAAAAAATATTTTAATTGCAGAAAAAAGAGAGGTAAATAGAATAAATCAAATACCAAAAGAAGTATCAATAGATTTTAGTTTAACACCCAATCAACAAATTGCATTAACAAGCATTGAAAATAATTTTGTAGAAAAAAATGTTTGTCTGCTACATGGTATTACTTCTAGTGGTAAAACATTAATCTACATTAAACTTATTGAGCATTATATAAAAAATAATGAGCAAGTTTTATACTTATTACCTGAAATTGCTTTAACCACTCAAATTATAAGAAGATTGCAAAAGCATTTTGGAGGGAACATTGCAATCTATCATTCAAAATTTAATTCTAACGAAAGAGTTGAAATTTGGAACAAAGTAAAAACTGGTGAAACAAAAGTTATACTCGGTGCAAGAAGTGCCATCTTTCTTCCCTTCAATAATTTGAAATTAATTATTGTAGATGAAGAACATGATGCTAGTTACAAACAACAAGACCCAGCACCAAGATACAATGCAAGAGATGTTGCCATTTATTATGCATTGTTATTAAAAGCAAAAGTTTTATTAGGCAGTGCTACACCAAGTATAGAATCGTATTACAATTGTTTACAAAATAAATATGCATTAGTTGAGCTGCACGAAAGATTTGGGTTTGGAGAATTACCCACCATTGAAATTGTGGATTTAAAAACTATTGAAACAAAAGAAAAAGGTAAAATTCCTTTATCGCCTCAACTGATTAAAGCACTACAAGAAACAATTGATCAAAAAAAACAAGCTATACTTTTTCAAAACAGAAGAGGTTATTCTCCTTATATTATTTGTAAAACCTGTGGTTGGATTCCTCAATGTAATCATTGCGATGTTACTTTAACCTATCATAAATCAAAAAACAAACTCAATTGTCATTATTGTGGTAGCACTTACCCCATTATTAATACTTGTATTGTATGTGGCAATCATGAATTTGTTTTCAAAAATTTTGGCACAGAAAAATTAGAAGAATTAGTTGCTGAAAATTTACCCAATGCTAAAATTGCAAGAATGGATTGGGATACTGTTAGAGGTAAAAATGAACACGATAATTTAATTAAACTGTTTGAACAAGGAAGAGTAGATGTATTGGTTGGAACCCAAATGGTGGTTAAAGGATTAGACTTTGAAAATGTAAATTTAGTTGGAATTGTAGATGCTGATGGCATTTTAAATTTTACTGATTTTAGAGTAAATGAAAGGGCATTTCAACTGATGGAACAAGTGAGTGGTAGAGCAGGAAGAAAGGATAGCAATAGTAAAGTTTTAATTCAAGTTACCAATACCACACATCCTGTTTTACACTTTGTTCAAACACACGATTACAAAAAAATGTTTCAATATGAAATTGAAACCAGAAAATCATATCGCTATCCACCTTTTTACAGAATAATCAATATCATCTTAAAACATAAAAAAAATAATATTGCTGAAGAAGCTGCCCATATTATGTTGAAAGGCTTACAAACTAATTTCAAACAGTTTATTAATGGACCAGCACAACCCCCAGTTGATAGAGTTAGAAATCAATATTTATGGGAGTTGCAAATAAAATTACCAAAAGATAAAAATTGGACTGAGCAATGTAAAAGAGAAATTCAACAACAAATTGCAATAATTCAAAACCATGCAAATTATAAAAGAGTGAGTGTTGTTATTGATGTAGATCCTATATAAAAATTATTCTTCTTTTTTTTCAGTATTAATTTGCTTAAATAGTTCTTCCATTTTAAACACATAATCTAAAGTATCATCAATATAGTAATGAATAACAGGCATTCTGCGTAATTGTTTACCCACTTTTGTGGTGAGCTCTTTTTTAATTTCCCAAGCTCTATTTTCAATTTGTTTTAAAGTTGCTGCTACATTTTCTATTTGAAATAAACTTAAATATATTCTAGCTTCTAATAAATCTGGTGTAACTTTTATAGATGAAATAGAAACCATTCCTCCATTCATCATATTCAAACCAAGTTTTGTAAATATGCTGTTCATTTCTTCAGATAAAACTGCTGCAACTTGCTTTTGTCTTTTCCCTTCTTCCATAATAACTGTATTGGCTGCAAAAATAGTTACTTTTGCATGGTTAAACTCATAGAGCAGTTATTCAATAGAAAATATGTCGAAGCAAAATATCAGAAATCTTTCACTTGTAGAGATAGAAAATTATTTCAATCAACAACAACAGCCAAAATACAGGGCAAAACAATTGTATGAATGGATTTGGCAAAAGCATGCTACAAGTTTTGATGCCATGAGTAATTTGGGTAAGGAATTAAAATATCATTTAAAAAATGATTTTGATTTATTGCCTTTAAGGATAGATGCTACACAGTTTAGTGAAGATGGTACCATTAAAAGTAGATTTAAAACTTTTGATGATTATTTAATTGAAGGCGTTTTAATACCAACTGAAGAAAGAAAAACAGCTTGTGTTTCATCTCAAGTGGGTTGTAGTTTAAGTTGCAAGTTTTGTGCAACAGGCAAAATGGATAGAAAAAGAAATTTAACTTTTGATGAAATATTTGATCAAGTGGCATTAATTAATCAGCAAAGTTTATCCTCGTACAATCAAAAGCTAACCAATATTGTTTTTATGGGTATGGGGGAGCCATTAATGAATTATACTGGTGTTTTAAAATCGATTGAAAGAATTACAGCACCTGATGGATTGGCTATGAGTGCTAAAAGAATTACCGTTTCTACAGCTGGTGTTGCTAAACAAATAAAAATGTTAGGCGATGATCAAGTTAAATTCAAATTAGCTCTTTCATTACATGCTGCCAACGATAAAAAGCGAAATGAGATAATGCCAATCAATGAAAGCAATAATATCAAATCATTAATTGAAGCTTTAAATCATTATTATAAACAAACTGGCAATAAAGTAACTTTTGAATATATTTTATTCAAAAATTTTAATGACTCTTTGAAAGATGCTGATGAGTTAGTGAAATTGTATAGACAAGTACCAACAGACTTAGTAAATATTATAGAATATAACCCCATTGATGGTTTTGATTTTGTAAAACCAGACGAAGATGTAACAGAACAATTCATGAATTATTTAGAGAAGAACCGAGTAAATTCGAGATTAAGAAAAAGTAGAGGGAAAGATATTGATGCAGCTTGTGGTCAGTTGGCAAATAAAGATTAAAATTCTATTGGGCTTACAAATTCAATTTGTTTATTCTTTTTTTCGAAAGGACTATTATCAAAATCTTTTTTATAAGAAATACCAATACCTTGTCTGTTTCTTCTTCCCAATGAATTGCCACTAATATCTAAACTATTTTTGCTAAATACAAGTAACACCAAGTTTTTATCATTAGTTAAGCTCCATTCAACATTCCAATCTGGTAACCATTGAAAGTTTCCACTTTGTGCAGATGATCGAAGATTGATATCGAAATCACTACCAAATGTGAATCTTACTTTATCGCTAAAAAAGCTTTTCCCAATTTTAAATTTCAAATTATATCTATCGAACTGAGATGCATTGATATTTCCTTGAGAAAATAAATCGTTACTGCTATACACATTCGATGATAAATCGAAAGCTAAACTTTTATCATTGGTAATTTTATATAACAAATTTGTAAAACTCTTATTAATTTGTTTTGTAATGATGGCTGAAATACTATTTACACCAATTGAGGTAAAGTTGGTTTGTTCAACACCAGCATCGCCATAAGGAGCAAATGAATTAAACACAATTAAATAAGTAACTTGTTTCAGCATTTCATTTTCATCACTTTCAATTTTTCTTCTAAACCTATCAAAAACATCATCATTTTTTATAGGGCTATTTTGAGGAAAATCGAATCTAAATTTAATATCAGGCTGCATTAATTTGCCAGATAAAGTAGCAATTACATAAACATCATCTCTATAGTTTTTACTGGCATTGTTAAAAGATGCTTGTGTATTTCCAATTAGTTCTTTTATGCTAATATTTCTTGCTTCAAACATGGCATCAATATGTACATTAGCATCATAAGGGCTTCCACTCCATTCAATATAATTATTATCGCCTTTTTTTAGAATAAATGGTTTACGTATTAGAGATTGAAAATTGAAATCGTAACTACCTTCTTCAATGTTATACTTTCCTCTAATATCTAAATCTTCGGTTGTACCAACTTTAATTTTTATTCTACCATTACCTTTAGCTTTAATTACATCACCAGTTAATTCATCTAAAATAACTTCAAAATCTACTTTATTGTTGGCAATTAAATCTAAATCTACACTTACATTAAAATTACCTCGCTTTTTAACTTCAGCCATTTCAACCCCAATAGGTCTAAATACAATAAAATTTGCATCACTGGTTTCTCTGTTATTCGAATTGGGTATAGTAAAATGAGAAGCCTCATTAACTTCACTAGTTATAGTCATTCTACAATTATCCTCAGGACCTTTAAATGCAAAAGTTGCTTTGCCAATTGCATTACCATAAAATAAACTATTATCACTAAAAGTTGTATTAATTAATAATAATTTGTTTGTAGTTAAATCAAAATCAAAAGTGAGTTTTTTAAAATTCTTTTCATAAAGTTTACCTCTAACAGTTCCAGTATTATTTAAAGTATCCCGTATAATAAACTCACCAAAATTAATTCCATCATTTTCAAATGAAATGATGGCAGAATCTATGAAATATTTTACTTGAGTGTAATTAACTTTAAGACTAGCTTTATTTAGATTTATTTTTCCTAATAAATCTAATGCATTAGGCTTTCCTGAAATATTTAAACTACCTGTTGCATAGCCTTTTAAATTAGAAAACACATCATTTCCTACTAATTTTTGAACCAAATCAATCCTTGAATTATTTAAAATTAAAACAGTGTTAATAGAATTATTAGCATCTTTTTTTAAATCAATTAAAGCATCTAATGTAAAATTATAATCTGTATTTGGGGAATTGACATTTGCACTAATAAAACCAGTTTTGCTGTTGTAATTTGATTTGATATAAGCCACTCCAATAGAATCTGCATCTATTCTAAATTGATCAATTTTTAAGTTGGCGAATGCATTTAATTTTCCGAAAATATCATCAACATGAATATTGCCGTTGGTAATACCTTCTATTTTTAAATATTTTAAGAATAGTGAAGTTAAATCGCCAGCAACAACATTTTTTAAATTAAT
>JANPAT010000261.1:0-3808 GCA_031430075.1 Chitinophagaceae bacterium
TTGATGAATTCATTTTCTAAAGCATAGTTTAATTGTTGCATTGGCAATATTTGAATTTTATCTTTTATAATAAAAGCTAAATTTTGTCGGTTTAAAAAATCTAATTTAAATTCTTGTTCAATTTGTTTTATTAATTTTACACTACTATCAGTGCTACAGCCACCAACTGCAGTTTGCGTTTCATCTGCCATAATAATAATAAACTGACCAAATATTAAATTTGCAAAGCCTTTTACTGGAGCTCCATGACTTTGCCATTGGTTAATAAAATTTTCTAATAAAGACTCAATACTTAAAGCTTCAGACATGGTAAGTAATCTGCTGCTTTGATAAATCCAAACTTTCGATAATTCGTTAAAATTTTCTGGCAAATATTTTTTAAGCGATAAGTAATCAATCATTATTTTTTCTTTTTGGAATGGCTACAATAAAAAATACAATGGTAAAAATTAAAGCTTTGATGAATGATAAAATTAAACTTCTTGCCGACCAAAATTCTGTATTATCAGTAGTGAAATAGCTTACTCCGAGAGAAATTGCAAAAAAGAGCAAAAGTAAAAACCAGAACTGTTTTGTACTATTGTTAATCATAAAATTATTTTAAATTGAGATAATTTATGTTACAAACTAGCAGCTACAATTTCTGCGATATCCAATACCTGAACTTCTTCTTCTTTTTCTTTATTCTTTATTCCATCGGTTAACATGGTATTACAGAAAGGACATGAAGCTGCAATAATTTTTGCACCAGTTTCAATAGCTTCATCTGCTCTTTCAAAATTAATTCTTGTTTTTCCTGGTTCATCTTCTTTAAACATTTGGGCACCACCCGCACCACAACATAGCCCATTCGATTTGCAACGTTTCATTTCAACTAAATCTGCATCTAAAGCTTCTAATACTTTTCGTGGTGCTTCATAAATGTTATTAGCCCTACCTAAGTAACAACTATCGTGAAAACTGATTTTCTTGCCACTGAAGGTACCACCTTCTTTTAATATAACCTTACCTTCATCAATTAATTCTTGTAATAATGTGGTATGATGTATCACTTCATAGTGTCCACCTAACTCTGGATATTCGTTTTTAAGTGTATTAAAACAATGAGGGCAAGTAGTTACAATTTTCTTAATTCCATATCCATTTAATACCTGAATATTTTGGTAAGCCATCATTTGAAATAGAAATTCATTACCTGCTCTTCTTGCAGGATCTCCAGTGCAGGCTTCTTCTTTACCCAAAATTGCATATTCAATTCCTACATGATTTAGTATTTCGACAAAGGCTTTTGTAATTTTTTGTGCTCTTGTATCAAAACTTCCAGCACAACCTACCCAAAATAAAATTTCTGGAGTTTTTCCATTGGCAATAAATTCTTGTATAGTTGGTACTTTCATGTAAATGTCAATTTCTAATTAAAACTAGTTATAACTTATTAAGTTCAATTTTACACCATAACTATCATCTTGATATTTAGCTGGCACAGGAGTTGGTTGCCAGGTATAATGTAAAAATTCTTTATATATTAATCCAATTCCTTTTGCATACACTTCTACACTATAACTTTTTTCGTTGTAAACAGCTGTATTGAATGAGGCTGGTATTTGAGTGTTTTGTTGTAGTACTGTAAATGTATTTTGAATGATTCCTTTTTTAGTGGCAAAACTTTGGTTTAAATTTCTGTACTGATAATCCCAATTATCTAAAAAATAATAAGATGAAGGTAGTATTGTGTTGATGTATACATTTCCTTTCCAAAAAGTATTTTCAGAAACAGGATTTACTAAGGTTACATATCGCAAATTGTTATCTACAAACTCAACAGAATTTTCTGTTATAGTTGCAAAATACGTTGCTGTAAACTTCCAAGGTTGAGTTGCTAAAGTATCTCTCAAATACCTGAAAATTCTGAAATTTTTTCTATTTTGTGCATCTAAAAAAGTGCTTTCAACACTATCTTTTGCTAAGTAGCTTCTTGTTGCTAAAGCTGCACCAAAATTTATTGTAATTGTAGAATCTAATCTGTATGTAAATGTTTTACCAAGAGCTAACGGATATAATTCTGAAATTGATGTTAGTGTTAAAGATTCAGACTCTTTTTTGCAAGATGTAATGAACACAAATAATAAAATGGCAACCCAAAATTTCATTAATAAATTATTTACTCAATAAAGTTAATACATTTTCAATTCTGCTAACCGTTTCTACTTTTCCTAAAATTGTAGCAATATCAAATACACCTGGCCCAAATTTACCTCCAACTAGCATTATTCTTAAAGGCATCATTAATTCTCCAACTTTAATTTCTTGTGATGTTGCCAATGCTTTAAATTCTTGTTCTAATTCAATAGCAGATGTTGCAAAACTGGTTAGCCATTGTGCTATAATTTGTTTGAAAAACATATTTTTTTTATCATCCCATTTTGGCTGAATTGCACTAATATCAATATTTGTAGGTTGTATAAAAAAATATTGACTTTGTTCAATAAAATCTGTAAGTAATGTACAACGATCTTTTACTAAATTGATAACAGTTATTAATTTAGTATCATCTTCAACTTCAATATTTTTAGTTGCTAATTGTTTTTTTACATCATATAACAATATTTCAGCACTTAATTTTTTTATCAATTCATGGTTATACCATTTAGCTTTTTCAAAATCGAATTTTGCACCAGCTTTATGAACTCTTTCTAATGAGAACTTTTCAATTAATTCTGCTAACGAAAAAATTTCTTGTTCAGTACCACAGTTCCAACCCAGCATTGCTAACATATTTACAAAAGCTTGTGATAAAAATCCTTTCTCTTTAAAACCTTGGTTTATTTCATTGGTTTTCGGATCTAACCAATCCATTGCAAAAACAGGAAAACCCAAACGATCTCCATCTCGTTTACTCAATTTTCCATGACCATCTGGTTTTAATATTAATGGAAGATGAGCCCATTGTGGCATATTTTCTAAACCAAATAAATGTTGCCATAATAAAATATGAACTGGTGCTGAAGGCAACCATTCTTCGCCTCGAAATGCATGAGAAATTTTCATTAAATAGTCATCAACAACAACAGCTAAATGATATGTGGGCATTTCATCTGCTTTCAATAAAACTTTATCATCAACTTGTGTAGTATCAAAACTTACTTCTCCTCTAATTAAATCTATAAATTTTATTTCTTGCTGTGGTTCTATCTTTATTCTTATAACATGAGGTGTATTCTTTGATAAAAGATTCTGTGTATCTTCTGTAGAAAGGGTTAGAGAATTTTTTAAACTTCCTCTTGTAGCATGTCCATATTGAAAATTGGGTATCTCTTTTCTTTTATTTTCTAATTCTTCAGCAGTATCAAAAGCATAATAAGCCAATCCTTTTGTTACTAATTCTTCAGCATATTTTTTATAAATGGCTTTTCTTTCACTTTGTTTATAAGGTTCAAATGGTCCACCATGTAAAGCACTTTCATCTGGTTGTAATCCACACCATTCAAGGGTTTTAAAAATATAAGCTTCTGCTCCTTCAACAAAACGAGTTTGATCGGTATCTTCTATTCTTACTATAAATTTTCCATTATGATGTTTGGCAAAAAGATAATTGTACAAAACAGTTCTTACACCTCCTAAATGTAATCCACCAGTCGGGCTAGGTGCAAATCTTACTCTAACATTTTGATTCATGTTGCAAATGTAAAGCAGGATTTAAATTTCTCTTACATCAACTGAATTAATTAGCAAAAAAGATTTTGAAGAGCAGCTTTTGCTGTGGTATATTTAAACTGAAAGCCTGAAGAAATAATTTTTTGAGCAGAAA
>JANPAT010000262.1:0-7088 GCA_031430075.1 Chitinophagaceae bacterium
GGGGAGATGAAAAAGAAATTCCAGCATTTCATCTTAGGACAGGTTGCAAAACAATAGGTTGTAACATTAACGAACTTTATACCTGGGCTTCTAAAAATTGCTAATTTCCTTCCCCATAACGTCTTCATAAAAGGTTTGTGAATTAGCTTTGAGACGTTGTGGCTTTAAAAATAAAAAGCTTCTATAGTAGAGTAAAAGTCAACTTCCCTTGGCTTCGCAAAAAGACGTTGTAAGGGAGCAGTATAAAATAATAGTACGAGTTCATTTTTTCTTTAATACAAATAAACATTTGATAATTTCTGCCATATTATTCGTACCTTTTGCCTCCGTTTTTTAAGCCAAACTAGAATTTATGAAAAAAGTAAAAGACATTTTAATTAGAAAGGGAACCAATTTAGTTGGAGTTCCAAAACAAACCATAGTGAGAGACGCTTTAAAAACTATGGCTGAAAAAAATATTGGTTCTATACTTATAATGGATGGTGATCAATATTTAGGCATAATGACTGAAAGAGATTATGCAAGAAAAGTAATTTTACAAGGACGCTCATCAACTGAAGTTTGTGTAGAAGAAATTATGTCGACACAACATCCACATACTTCAAAAGAACATACTATTGAACAATGTATGCAATTGATGAGTGAAAATAGTGTTCGTTATTTACCTGTTTTTGAAAACGAAAAACTTGTAGGCTTAGTTTCTATTTTAGATGTGATTAAAGAAACCATTCTTCAACAAAAAGAAACCATACAACAGTTAGAGAATTATATTCATTCTTAATTCCAGAAAAAATAATTCTTTTAATTTTTTTTAAACATTCCGATTAGACCTTGAAGGTTTTAGAAACCTTCAAGATCTTTATGAAATTGAATAAATTGTTGAACGCTGCCATACCAATCTATTACTTCATTACGAGGTAGTTTAGTTGGCTGGCTGTTTATGTAAGCATTGTATGATGAATATTTCCATTCTGCAATATTTTGTACCATTTTATGTTTGATAGGGTTAGTATGTATGTAATGTATAATTTTTGCATAATAGTTAATATCATCAACTAGTTTTCTGTGTAAATAATCCATAAACAGTTTTCCTTTTCGATTGTACGTTTTATTGAACGATTTTGCATATGAATTAAAACAATTGCTAAACTGCTCCATTATAAATTCGCTCATTACAACTGCATCGTTTTGTAGCATTAGCTTGTTCTTTTTAGTTTCATACAACTCTAATATTTCTTTTTGAGTTTTTATTTTTACAAAAAAATGAAAGTGATTGGGTAGTAAACAATAAGCATAAATTGTAGTAACAGCAGGTATATAGGTATTTATTTTGCTTAAAAAGAATCGATAGTTTTCCTCATTTAAAAAGAGTTTTTCACTGCCAACAGCCCTATTGTAGAAGTGATAAAACTGTTCTGGAACTATTAAATCATAGTTACTTGGCATTACTAATTCTAAAAGACCTTGAAGGTTTTTAGAAACCTTCAAGGTCTGGTTGGTTTGTTAAAAAATTTAAGAAGCGTTCTCTCTATCTTTCAATTCTTTTATTTTATCTAAAGCACCCGCTACAACATCGCACATTATAGTGTACAAACCTCCGGGTTTGTGATTATTGTAAACAAACTCCAATGCTGAGTTTTCATTTGCTATTACCTGCTGTGGAATATTTGGATTAACTGAATGTATGCCATCTTGCAATAAACCAATAATTTCTTCGGCAGTTCTTCCTCTTAAATTTTTATCACAGCGAATAATTATCTCATCGAAAAATCTTGCAGAAATTGCTCCAAGTTCTCTAATGTCTTCATCTCTCCTATCGCCTGTACCACTTATAATTCCTACTTTGTATGGATAATCTAGTTTGCTAATAAAATCGCAAAGCAGATTTAATCCATGGGGATTGTGAGCAAAATCGGCTAAAAAAGTAAAGTTTTTAAAATGAAAAAAGTTTAACCTGCCTGGTGTAGTATTACTGCCAGCAATAAAGGTTTGTAAACCCGTTTTAATATCATTAATAGTGATGGATTTATACAAATAAGTTGCCATTACACTTGGTAAAGTATTGGCAATATTATGAGTTGCTTTTCCTTCAAAAGTTAATGGAATATCTTTTACGTGCATTACTCTAATTTTCCAAGTTCCTTTTAAAATGCTTACATATCCATTTTCAAAAACTGTTGCTAAGCCTCCTTTTTTACAATGCTCTTTAATACGAGGATTGTTTTCATCCATACTAAACAAAGCAATATTGCATTGTAAATCTTTTGCCATAGCAAAAACTAAATCATCATCTGCATTTAAAACAGCATAGCCATGTGGGAAAACAGTTTCAGGAACAACTGCTTTTACCTTTGCCATTTGCTCTATATTATTTATTCCTCCTAAACCAATATGGTCTTCAGCAACATTGGTTACAATAGCTACATCACAATTTTGAAAGGCTAATCCATTTTTTAATATTCCTCCTCTTGCACATTCTAATACTGCAAAATCAACTGTTGGATCTTTCAACACAAATGCACTAGAAATAGGACCAGTACAATCGCCTTTCATCATTAATTGATTTTGTATATATACTCCATCACTTGTTGTATAACCAACTTTTTTGCCAGCAGTTTTACATATATGAGCTGTAAGTCGTGTTGTGGTTGTTTTTCCATTTGTTCCTGTTACTGCAATAATTGGAATTCGTCCATTGCTTTTATCAGGAAATAACATGTCAATTACAGGTTCTGCAGCATTTCTTCCAATACCTTCACTTGGGTCAATATGCATTCTAAAACCCGGTGCTGCATTCACTTCTAGAATTGCACCTCCATTTTCTGTTACTGGAGTTTTTAAATCTTTTGCCATAATATCTATACCACAAATATCTAAGCCAATAATTTTTGCAATACGTTCACACATAAAAATATTTGTAGGATGCACTTCATCTGTAACATCTGTACTTGTACCTCCTGTGCTAAGATTTGCTGTTGGTTTTAACAACACCAATTCGTCTTTTGCAGGAATGGTTTCTAAGGTATAACCCAAATCATCTAACATTTTTTGTGTGTATTGGTCTACGGTAATTTGGGTTAACACTTTTTCATGTCCATATCCACGGCGTGGATCTTTATTGGTTTCATCAATTAAATATTGAATCGTATTTTTTCCATCGCCAATTACAGAAGCTGGAGTTCTTAATGCTGCACAAATAAATTTTGAATCAATTACTAAAACTCTAAAATCAAACCCTGTAATAAAACGCTCAATAATTACATTTCTTCCATATTCTTTAGCTGCAGCAAATGCAGATAATGCTTGCTCCCATGTAGTAATATTTGTAGTATTTCCTTTGCCATGATTGCCATCAATAGGTTTTATTACTAAAGGATAACCATATTTATCAATAGCTTCTTGTAAGGCTTCTTCTGTACGAACAACAGTACCACGAGGCACAGGAATTTCAGCAGCACCTAAAAGGTTTTTTGTTTCTTCTTTATTGCAAGCAATATCAACGGCTATATTACTTGTTGTTGATGCAATGGTTGCTCTTATTCTTTTTTGATGCACACCATAACCCAATTGCACCAAGCTTTGTTTATTTAAACGAATAAAAGGAATGCCACGTTTTGCAGCTTCCTCTACAATACAACCTGTGCTTGGTCCCAATCGGGTATCTTCTCTAATTTCTCTTAAAAGTTGAATGTCTTCTGCTAAATTATATTCAGTTGCATCAACCAAAGCTTGTGCAATTTTTACTGCAGACTTTGCAGCGTATACGCCTGCATCTTCTTCCATATAACTAAACACAACATTATACTCTCCTTCTTTACCGGTGCCTCTGGTTCTTCCAAAACCAGTGTCCATTCCAGCAAGTGTTTGTATTTCTAAAGCTAAATGTTCAATCACATGGCCCATCCAGGTGCCCTCGGCCACTCTACTAAAAAACCCACCTGGAGCTCCCTCGCTACAACGATGTTCAAGCATACTTGGAAACATGGTTTTTAGTCTATCTAAAAATCCGTCAATTTCATTCGTTGGTCTTTGTTCTAAATCTTCTAACTGCAACCGCATTTGTATGAGCTTGTTTCTACGAACACTCCAATAATTTGGTCCACGAAGGATTTTTATTTCTTCAATTTTCATGCATTAATATTATAGTAAATGATGTTTTAATTTATGTTCGGAAGTTAAGTAAATTTAGAATTCACATTAAGAAGTTTTCTTCTAATTAATATCCCGAGCTATCTTTTAGAATAATAAAACTATTGGCACTATTGTTATACATACTGCCAATTTTAAACAAACTTACATTCTTAAATGCTTGGTCGCTTTGCATTCCACGTGCAAATATTTTTTGTCGAATACTGCCGTTATCCTGACTTATTACTACGGGCTTATCGGTAAAAAAAATTCCTTTGTTTTGATCCCACACCAATTCGTTACACCATAATGTGTCTTTATGAATATTGTAAACTACAATACTATCTTTCAACAATATTGTATTTTCAAACTCTAAATAACGACCATATTTTGCAAACAAAAAACTTTCTGGTTTTAAAGAGCTATCGTAAAATTGAACATTCAATGTTTTAGTAAATTCTACTTTAGCACTATCGTATTGACTTCTTAACATAAAGGGTGCTGTTAGCTTTGCTTTCACTTTACCAGCAGTACTCATATAACTTTCAATATACTTGCCTTCTTCTACTCCTATTTTTTTTATTGATAAAGAATTTACCAATTGCATATCATTTTCACAGGATAAGCAAAAAATAATGAGGCAAAAAATTAAAGCTGTTTTTTTCATCTGTTGCAAATATCTATAATAAAGTTTCGAAATAAAATTCAATGATTAAATTGATGAGTAATTGTTATTGCTTTATTTTTAACACGCTAATAATTTAAAAATTATTCATTATGAAAAAATTTAGTGTTTGTATTGTTTTAATATTCTTATCAATAATTTCTTTTTCTCAAACCAAAGAAGAAAAACCTGGTGCGGCTACTAATGTTTTAAATCCAGATAATGCAATTACTACTTCGCATACTGTTACAGTAAAAGGTACTGTAGTTCCTTATAAGGCTATTGCTGGAACCATACCTGTTTGGAACGATTCGGGCAAAGTAATTGCTGGTGTTTTTTTTACTTATTATGAAAGAAGCGATGTGCAAGAAAGAACCTCAAGACCTTTAATTATTTCATTCAATGGTGGTCCTGGAACACCAAGTGTTTGGATGGAGTTGGGTTATACAGGACCAAGAATGCTAAACATCAACGAAGAGGGTTACCCTATTCAGCCTTATGGTGTAAAAGAAAATCCTTTTTCACTAATTGATATTGCCGATATTGTTTATGTTGACCCTGTAAATACTGGTTATTCAAGAATTATTGGCAATGCACCTAAATCTGGTTTTTTTGGGGTGAATGCAGATATTAAATATTTGGCAGAATGGGTAAGTACATTTGTTACACGTTATAATAGATGGCCTTCGCCAAAATATTTATTTGGCGAAAGCTATGGTACCAATAGGGTTTCTGGCCTAGCATTAGAATTGCAAAATAATCAATGGATGTTTTTAAATGGTGTGGTTTTAGTATCGCCTACCATTTTAGGAATTGAACGAAATGGACCAGTTGAAGTGGCTAATCGTTTACCATATTTTGCAGCAACTTCATGGTACCATAAAATGTTACCAGAAGATTTACAACAAAAAGATTTAACTGAAGTATTACCTGAAGTAGAAAATTTTACAGTCAATGAATTACTGCCATCGCTTGCAAAAGGAGGTTTTTTAGAAGAAAATAAAAAAGTTGAAATGGCTAAAAAAATGGCTCGTTATTCTGGCATAAATGAAAAAGAAATTTATCAAAGAAATTTACAAATTCCTACTTCGTTTTTTTGGAAAGAATTATTAAGAGACAAAGGTTTTACAATTGGAAGATTAGATAGCAGGTATTTAGGTATAGATAAGCAAGATGGTGGCGAAACTCCAGATTATAATGCAGAATTAATTTCATGGAATCATGCATTTTCTCCTGCTATGAATTATTATTTAAGAGAACAGTTAAATTATAAAACAGATTTGAAATATTACATGTTTGGTCCTGTTCATCCATGGGATAGAACCAACGATAAAACTGGTGAAAACTTAAGATTGGCAATGGCCGAAAATCCTTTTTTACATGTTATGACACAATCTGGCTATTACGATGGGGCTACAGATTATTTTAATGCAAAATATAATATGTGGCAACTTGATCCAAGTGGTAAAATGAAAGATAGATTAAGCTGGAAGGGCTACAGAAGTGGTCATATGATGTATTTAAGAAAACCCGATTTAGAAACCAGCACTAATGATTTAAGAGATTTTATTAAAAAGACTTTACCAAAACCAAATCAACCAGCTCAATACGAACTAAAGAAAAAATAAAACCTTTAATAGAATACGACATATTTCTGTAAAACGAATTTTTGAGTAAAATATATATAAAACCAAGGCTATAGCTCGTTTTTTTTGTTCTGTTAATCATATCAAAAATAACAAATACTAATTAACAATGTTGATGTTTTGTTTTTGTTGAAATACTTTACATTCTTAAAGCCATAAATCATGTTTGTAAATGCAATTGAAGAGGTTGGAAAATTTACTAGGCCCATACATACCATTGCTAAAAATTATAACGATAAACATATAATGCCAGGTGCTGCAACTTTATTTTTTGTAAATGAATGTGGTGTTGCTATAACGTGCAAACATGTGATGGATTTGGTGGGCAATCGAAACAACATTAATCAGCATTATCAAAACTTTAAAAAAGAAAAAGAAGCCATTGGAAAAAATAATTACAATAAAAGAATAAAAGATTTAGAAGTAAAATATAATTACAACCCTGACTCTATTGTTCAATTAAATGAGATGTTTGTGGGCTGCAGCTTTGAGCCTACATTAAATTATCGATGGATTAGTCACCCTAAATATGATTTAAGCATTATTGTCTTTGAAAATTTTAAAAATCCAGCTTATCAATCTCATGCAGTTTTTGTAAAAGATTCATCAACTTTAAAACAAGGCAAATACTTATGCAGATTGGGTTTCCC
>JANPAT010000263.1:0-1514 GCA_031430075.1 Chitinophagaceae bacterium
GTTTGCAAATTATTGCTGCTATTTGTGAAATTGTAGGTAAGAAAAGTTTTGAAATTTTGTTTCAAGAAAGAATTGCCAAACCATTAAAAATGAAAGACACAGATTTTGGCAATGTAAAAATACCACTTGCTGCTGGTGGAGCTTATAGTACAGCAAATGATTATTTGAATTTTTTACAAATGATTTTGAACGAAGGTAAATTCCATGGAAAACAAATTATTTCAAAACAATCTATCATCAACATGCAAAAAAATTATATCAATAAAGATTGTAAAATTGTGTATTCCCCTACCGAAGCTAGTAATTGGGGTTATGGTTTTGGAGAATGGGTAATGGATAGCCTCACCCCAACCCTCTCCAATGAAGAGGGGGCAATTCTTTCTAAGGCTATAACAAGTCCTGGTTTATTTGGTACTTTTCCTTGGGTTGAAAATGAAAAAAAATATTGTGCTATTCTTTTTACATTTAATATAAAAAGTAAAGGAAGAGGTGAACGATATAAAGAGTTGAAACAATTGGTAGATGAATGTATAATGATAAATGATAAATGATAAATTGTTAATTCAAAAACAAGAAACAAAAAATAAAAAACAAATAACAATAAACTCCAAGCTCCAAACCACAAACTAATAGTATGTACGAAAACAAAAAACAGCCTCTCTTAAGCAAAAGAAAATATTACAATCGCCTTTGGAGTAATACTTTGTTTGCTTTACTCATTTTATCAATTTGTTTAGTCATTGGCATTGTAGGAAATAAATTTACCATTCCAGAATTTGATTGGTACGATAGTTTGTTAAATGCTTCTATGATTTTAGGTGGTATGGGTCCAATCATAGATGCCAATATTCATTTAACCCATAGTGCTAAAGTTTTTGCTTCTGTTTATGCATTATTTAGTGGTGTGGCTTTTATTTCAACCATTGGTTTAATGATAGCACCAGTTGCTCATCGATTTTTTCACAAACTGCATTTAGAGGAGTAAAATTAACTTCACCATTGTCATCAATTTTTTTTGTTTTTGACTTTTAAGTTTTGACTTTGCATCTTTGCCAAATGGCAGCATTGCAATTTCTATTAGAAAAGACAGATTCCAATTCTAAAGCCCGAACAGGAAAAATCACTACAGATCATGGAAAAATTTTAACTCCAATATTTATGCCTGTAGGTACAGTGGGTAGTGTAAAAGCTGTGAATCAACAACAGCTTAAAGAAGAAGTAAAAGCACAAATTATTTTAGGCAATACTTATCATTTATACTTACGACCAGGGATTGAAGTTTTAGAAGCTGCAGGAGGATTGCATCAATTTAATGGTTGGCATAAACCCATTCTTACAGATAGTGGAGGTTATCAGGTTTTTTCATTAGCTGCAAATAGAAAAATTAAAGAAGAAGGAGTCATTTTTCAAAGTCATATTGACGGAAGTAAACACATGTTTTCTCCAGAAAATGTAATGGATATTCAAAGAAGTATTGGTGCAGATATTATCATGGCTTTTGATGAGTGTCCTCC
>JANPAT010000264.1:0-1860 GCA_031430075.1 Chitinophagaceae bacterium
TGCTTTTTCCTTAGTTTCTGGTAAAGATTTTTCCATTAAATAAGCCAACCAACCACCAGCTTTTTCAGGCACTTTATAACTTTTTACTCTAGCAATTTTCTCTAATTTTTTATTTTCAATATCATAAATGCCTAAACTATCTTTTGGTATTTCATCAGCTTTCTTTTTAGCAATTTTTGCATCACGAGTTTGTTTAAAAGTGGGTTTGATTTTGAATATTACAAACTTATCATCATCAGTAATAGTAATGTTATAACCCCTTTCAATTTCAAAAAATATTTCACCTTTGGTAGATTGTATAATCAAACTACCATCGCCTTCTTGTACAGTAATGGTATAAGCTACAAAGTTGCCATTAGCACTAATTAATTTTTCGCCAATGCTTTGCCAACTATCATAAACAGTATGGTCTAAAGGTTTTTTTTGCGAGAAAGAAATAATAGGAGAGAGTAGTAGAATGAATAATATTTTTTTCATATTTAACTTTTTTGCCACAAAGGCACTAAGGCACAATGTATATCTTTTAGTTTTTGACTTTTAACTTACAATCCTAATGCATCTTTCATCGTTAAAATTCCTTTTTTGCCCACAACAAATTCAGCAGCTAAAACAGCACCACTGGCAAAACCAATTCTGTTATGTGCTGTATGTGTAATTTCAATATCATCAATGGTTGAGGAATATTTAATTGTATGTGTTCCAGGTGCAGGGTCAATTCTTTCAGAAATAATTTCTAATTCATTATTAGTTTCTGTGGGTTGATTAATCCATTTTTCTTTTGATGAATTATTTGCCAAAATTTGTTCTGCTAATGTTATGGCAGTTCCACTTGGTGCATCTTTTTTTTGTGTATGATGAATTTCAGTAATTGATACATTATAATCTGTGTATTTGTTCATCAACTTAGCCAAATAAGTATTCAGTTCAAAAAATAAATTTACTCCAATACTAAAGTTGCTGGCATAAAGTAATGTTCCATCTTTTTCTTTACAAAAATTTTCAATTTCATTCCATTTATCTAACCATCCAGTGCTTCCACAAATTAGAGGCACCCCAAAATCAATACATTTTTTTACATTTTCAAAAGCAGTATGAGGAGAAGTAAATTCAATAGCTACATCAGCTTTTGAAATATTTTCTTTAGTAAATTCATTTAAATTATTTACATCAATTTTTAAAACAATTTCATGACCTTTCTTTATTGCAATTTCTTCAATAGCCTTACCCATTTTACCATATCCTATTAAAGCAATCTTCATCTGTAAATATTTTATATTTTGGTTCGTAAAATTAAGGGTTTGGTTCATCATTATTTAATCCCCAATGATTCATTAAATCATTCATTCTTTGTTCTGGTAAAGAAGCTTGATTATATTGACCTGAAACTGTTTTTTGTCGTAATGCTTCATAAATACTCACTGCACATGCAACAGAAATATTCAAACTTCTTATAATACCCATTTGAGGAATAATGAAATTTCCATCAGCCAGATTTCTCAATTCTTCACTAACACCATCATGTTCATTACCAAAAACTAAAGCTACACTTTTAGTAAAATCAATTTCATATAAACTTATTGCATCAGTTGCTAAATGTGTGGTTAATATAGTTTCATAATGAGTTCTCAATGCTTTAAAACATTCCACAATATCCTCAAACTGATGAAGGGTTAACCATTTTGCAGCACTACTGCTGCTTTTTGCTCCAAATTTTTCGTGACGAGGAATTTTTGTGTTTAGAATATACAAGTCCTGAATGCCAACAGCATCACAAGTTCTCATTACTGCAGAAATATTATGAGGATCTTGAACATTTTCCATTACAACTGCTAGGTTGCTTTGTCTGTTTTTTAAAACTCG
>JANPAT010000265.1:0-3334 GCA_031430075.1 Chitinophagaceae bacterium
GTTGCAGCAGCATTACGTAATTGATAACTTAATTCATCTAAATCTAAACGAGCTAATAAATCTGAAATAGATTCAGCACCCATTTTAGCAATGAATTTTTGAGGATCTTCATCAGGTAAATACTGATTATCTTTTGGAAGATTATCAATAATATCTAAATACTCTTCTTCACTCAACAAATCGCCCACACCTAAACTTTCTTTAACACCAGCTTGTATTACAACATAACGTTCGTAGTAAACAATGCTTTCAATTTTTTTAGAACTCATTCCTAATAAATAACCAATTTTATTAGGCAAACTTTTAAAATACCAAATATGTACAACAGGCACAACTAATTTAACGTGGCCCATTCTCTCTCTACGAACTTTTTTTTCTGTAACTTCTACACCACAACGGTCACAAACTATTCCTTTATATCTAATACGTTTGTACTTACCACAAGCACATTCAAAATCTTTTACTGGTCCAAAAATTCTTTCGCAGAACAAACCATCTCTTTCAGGTTTATACGTACGATAGTTAATGGTTTCGGGCTTTAATACTTCACCAAAACTTCTTTCCAAAATAGAATCTGGAGAAGCAAGACTGATGGTAATTTTCGAGAAGATTGGTCTGGTGCGAGTAACTTCTTTTTTAAATGCCATAATAAATAAATTGCGATTTTGTTTTTTTTATTTGTACGAATTGTTCTTAAACAATTGCTTTGAATTTTTTTGTAACAAGCTTTTGAATAATAATGATACTACAGTTGCGTCGCACTCTTGTACAACAACAATTCTACATTACATTAAAATTTTAATGAACCATCCATTATAAAAAACAGGTACTTTACTCCAAAATTCAGTCGGCAAAAGTAGGGGTTGTGGATAACATATAAAAAAAGAATTTTGTAGTTTGGGCTAAAAACTCTAAGTATGGCTAATAAAGATGTTAAAATTATTTAAAATAGTAAGTTTAGGTCAAAAAATCATGCAAAAAATCGAATATTAACCTGCGATTGTAGCTTTGACAACTTTTTAAAAGTTGTCAAAGTTTTCGAGCAGAGCCAAATACTCAAGTCATTTAGCCTTGAAAGTATTATAAATTTGCTTAAAGAAAAAAATAAAGGTTGCGAAATTGCAAGTTTCGCAAAGCTAGAAAACATATGATTTGATGTTTTAATTTTATCCATAATTCATTTTACACACAATACTTTTGTGCTTCAATTTTAAATATTTTCACATGCGTTTTGTTTCTAAAGCAATTTTTCACTTTTCTTTTTTTAGTTTTTTAATTTTTTTGTCATCTTGCAGTTCTAGTAATATTAAAATAGAAGATGGTTTAAAAAAATATTTTGATGAAAATAAGGTTGAAGGCACATTTGCTATTTACAATAATGCACAAGGCAATTTCAATATATATAATTTAGCCAGATATAAAGATTCAAGCTTTCAACCTGCATCAACATTTAAAATAGTCAACTCACTAATTGGTTTACAAACTGGTAAAATTGTAAATGCTAAAATGGTTATTCCTTGGGATGGTGTAAAAAGAAACATTGAAGCTTGGAACCAAGATTTAACCATGGAACAAGCTTTTAAATTTTCTGCTTTACCTTATTATCAAGAAGTAGCCAGAAGAATTGGTGCAGCAACTATGCAAATGTGGTTGGATAGTTTAAGTTATGGTTCTAAAAAAATTACTGGAGCTATTGATTCTTTTTGGATTGATAATTCTTTAAAAATTTCTCCAGATGAAAATTTGGGTTTTGTAAAAAAATTATACTTCCATCAATTGCCATTTAATAAAACCACTATGGAAACTGTAAAGAGGGTAATGGTTCAAGAAAGTAATACCAATTATTCTTTAGCTTATAAAACGGGTTGGGGTTATAAAGAAAATGGCAAAGCACTAGGCTGGATTGTGGGTTGGATTGAAGAAAATAAACATCCTTCATTTTTTGTATTAAATATTGAAGGGGACAACAACACCGATATGATGGTTGTAAGAAAAAATATTTTAATGGCTTGTTTAGAACAGTTGGGATATTTGAAAGGAAAAAAATAAAAGATGAGTGCACTTATTGAAAAACTTTATTCGATTTATTTAAATAATCCTGCAGTTCAAACTGACACTAGAAAATTACAATCTGGTGAAATATTTTTTGCATTAAAAGGTGATAATTTTAATGGCAACACATTTGCTGCAAAAGCCCTAGAATTAGGGGCTGCAGCTGTTGTTGTTGATGAAGAAGTAAATATTAATGATGACAGAATTTTTAAAGTAACCAATGCTTTAGATGCTTTACAACAATTAGCAAAACATCATCGTCAACAATTCAATATTCCATTTATAGCAATTACTGGTAGCAATGGAAAAACTACTACCAAAGAATTAGTAAGTATTGTTCTTGCAACTCATTACAAAACCTATACCACCAAAGGAAATTTAAACAATCATATAGGTGTACCACTAACCTTATTATCAATAAAATCTGATGCAGAAATGGCTGTAATTGAAATGGGGGCCAATCACCAAAAAGAAATTGAAAGTTATTGTGCATACACATTGCCTACACATGGTGTAATTACAAATTGTGGAAAAGCTCATTTAGAGGGTTTTGGCGGAGTTGAAGGAGTAAAAAAAGGAAAAGGAGAATTGTTCGAATATTTAAAATTAAATCATGGAACCGCTTTTGTGAATTGGGATTTTGATTACCTACAAAACATGAGTAATGGCATACAAGAAATTATTAAATATGGAACAATAGAAGGTTTTGTAACAGGACAAGTTGATGCTTCTAATCCTTTTTTAAGTGTTGAAATAACGAGTGATTGTAAAGAAAGAATAATTCAAACACAACTTGTAGGCGATTATAATCTTTCTAATATTTTAACAGCTATTACCATTGGCAAATACTTTAATGTACCTGATGAAAAAATAAAAAATGCAATTGAACATTATACTCCTTCAAATAGCAGATCTCAACTCATTAAAAAAGGTACAAATCAAATAATTTTAGATGCCTATAATGCCAATCCAACTAGCATGAATGCTGCCATTGAGAATTTTGCAAAAATAGAATTTACCAATAAAGTTGTAATATTAGGTGGCATGATGGAATTGGGCGAAGAAAGCATTGAAGAACATCAAAAAATAATTTTGCTGATACAACAATACCCATGGAAAAATGTTGTTTTAGTTGGAGGTGATTTTAAAAAAATGCAACATCCATTTTTATATTTTAATACTTCGATTGAAGCTAAAGAATGGTTTCAACAACAGCAGTTTTCTAATGCAACAATTTTAATTAAAGGTTCTCGAAGTACAGCTATGGAAAGGGTTTTGGAAG